>NZ_JACAPM010000055.1:0-128926 GCF_013385695.1 Pseudomonas sp. D8002 | reverse complement strand
GCAGTCAGGGGTTTTGTTTTGGACGGTCGGAAAGTATGGCGAGCGTGCTGGCGAAAAACTCCAACGGTAACGCGGGCTACCTGATGCCACGCATTGGTCTAAATCCCCTCGTCCCAATCCCCCCTCGCGCGCACAAACGCTACTGAATCCCCCGACAAATTTGCACAGTTATTTCTGAACCAGAACACTAGAATAGGCACCTAATCTTTTTTAGAGTCCGAGCCCTATATGCCCGACCCGGTTGATACCCTTGAGGTGTCAGACTTACCGCTGGACGAACTGGTGGCATGCCATGAGTGCGACCTGCTGATGCGCAAGCCGGAGCTTGCCCGCGGTGAAAAGGCCCAATGCCCACGCTGCGGCTACGAGCTGTACGCTCACCGCCACAACGTCGTTGAACGAAGCCTGGCGTTAGTGATTGCCGCGCTGCTGTTGTACGTCCCCGCGAACTTTTTACCCATCATGCAGCTCAATCTACTCGGGCAGTCCTCGCAGGACACCGTGTGGACCGGCGTGGTCGGTCTGTTCGACACCGGTATGCAAGGCGTCGCCGTGGTGGTGTTCCTCTGCAGCATGGGCATTCCATTGCTCAAGCTCCTGTGCCAACTGGCGGTATTGCTGAGCATCCGCTGGAACATCGGCCGTAGCTACGGTCTGCTGTTTTATCGCATCTACCATCATCTGAAAGACTGGGGGATGCTCGAGGTCTACCTGATGGGCGTGCTGGTGGCGATCGTAAAGCTGGCCGACATGGCCACCATCACCGTTGGGCTGGGCCTGGCCTGCTTCGTAAGTCTGTTAATGGTCCAGATACTGCTGGAGGTGGTCATGTCACCTCACCAGATCTGGGAAGCGCTGTCAGGAGAGGATGCTCATGCGGGCGATTGATGCGGGCATTCTGATCTGTACCGAATGCCACGAACTAAACAAACAAGACCCGGACACCGACGAGCAAACCTGCACCCGTTGCGGCGCGCTGGTCCACGCCCGTCGTCCGAACAGCCTGACGCGCACCTGGGCGCTGCTGATCACGGCAGCCATCTTGTACATCCCGGCCAATTTGTTGCCGATCATGACCGTAAGCTCCCTGGGCCAAGGCGATCCGAGCACCATCATGTCCGGCGTGATCCAGTTGATGCAGCACGGCATGTTCCCGATCGCCGCTGTAGTGTTCATCGCCAGCATTCTGGTGCCCACCTTCAAGCTGGTGGGCATCGGCTTGTTACTGTTCTCGGTGCAGCGTCACCAGCCACTTTCCGCGCAACAACGCATTATCATGTACCGCTTTATCGAGTTCATTGGCCGTTGGTCCATGCTGGATATCTTCGTGATTGCCATCCTGGTGGCGGTCGTAAACTTTGGGCGACTTGCCAGTGTCGAGGCCAATCTCGGTGCCGTAGCGTTCGCCAGTGTGGTGATCTTGACGATGCTTGCCGCAGTAACTTTTGATCCCCGACTGATTTGGGATAACACGGAGTCGGACGACGACCATGAGTGATTTGCCTAAGGCTAAAACCCGCCCAGCTTCCAACTGGTCGGCCATTTGGGTGCTGCCCCTGATTGCCCTGATCATCGGCGGCTGGTTGGGGTGGCGCGCCTACAACCAGCAAGGCATCGAGATTCAGGTTCGCTTTGAAAGCGGCGAAGGCATCCAGGCCAACAAGACCGAAGTGGTCTACAAAGGCATGTCCGTGGGTAAGGTCAAAACCCTGGCCCTGGATGACGAAGGTAACAATCGCGGGGTGATTGCTACCATCGAGATGAACAAGGATGTGGAGCAATACCTCAAGACCAACACCCGCTTCTGGCTGGTCAAGCCAAGTGTCAGCCTGGCCGGGATCACCGGCCTGGAAACCCTGGTCTCGGGTAACTACATCGCCGCCAGCCCAGGCGATGGTGAGCCGACGCGCAAGTTCAAGGCCCTGTCCGAAGAACCGCCTTTATCCGACGCCAAGCCCGGCCTGCACCTGACGATCAAAGCTGATCGACTCGGCTCGCTGAACCGTGGCAGCCCGGTGTTCTACAAGCAGATCCAGGTCGGCCAGGTCAAAAGCTACCTGCTCTCCGAAGACCAGACCACCGTTGAAATCAAGGTCTACATCGAGCCGACCTACGCCAGCCTGGTGCGCAAACACACGCGTTTCTGGAACGCCAGCGGCATCAGCATCGACGCCAACCTTTCCGGCGTAAAAGTCCGCAGTGAATCCCTGGCCAGCATCGTTGCCGGCGGTATCGCCTTCGCCACGCCGGAGAATCGCAAGGACAGCCCACCGACGGACCCGAGCCTGCCGTTCCGCCTGTACGAAGACTTCGATGCAGCCGCGGCGGGCATCAAGGTCAAAGTCAAACTCACCGACTTCGAAGGCCTCCAGGCGGGCCGCACCCCGGTGATGTACAAAGGCATCCAGGTCGGCAGCCTGAAGACCCTGAAGATCGACCCGGACCTGTCCAGCGCCAATGCCGAGTTGACCCTCGACCCACTGGCCGAAGACTACCTCGTCCAGGACACCCAATTCTGGGTGGTCAAGCCGTCTATCTCCCTGGCGGGCATCACCGGGCTGGAAGCGTTGGTCAAAGGTAACTACATCGCCATCCGTCCCGGCGACAAGGGCACCGCGCCACAACGGGAGTACGTCGCCCGCGCCAAGGCGCCGCCACTGGACCTGCGTTCCCCCGGCCTGCACATGGTGCTCTTCACCGACAACCTCGGCTCCCTGGATGTCGGCAGCCCGATCCTCTACAAGCAGGTCAAGGTCGGTTCCGTGCAGAGCTACCAGTTCTCCCGCAAGAACAAGCAACTGGTGATCGGCGTCCATATCGAGAAAGAATACGAAGGCCTGGTCAATGGTTCGACCCGTTTCTGGAATGCCAGCGGCGTGACCCTGACCGGTGGGCTTACCGGCGGCATCCAGGTGAAAAGCGAATCCCTGGCCAGCCTGATGGCGGGCGGTATCGCCTTCGAAACCCCGGAGCCGAATGTGCCGCTGAAAAAGCGCATCCCGCGTTTCCGTCTGTTCCCGGATCGCGAAGCCGCCAACCAGCACGGTACGTTGGTGACCATCAAGGTCGACCGCGCCGATGGCCTGCGCCCGGGTACGCCAGTGCGCTTCAAGGGCCTGGACGTAGGCAAGATCGAAAGTGTCGACCTGAGCGCCGACATGCAATCGGTGCTGCTCAGCGCGCGTATCACCCAAGTGGCCGACCGCATTGCACGGGCCGGCAGTCAGTTCTGGGTGGTCAAGCCTGAACTGGGCCTGATGAAAACGTCGAACCTGGAAACCCTGGTGACCGGCCAGTACATCGAAGTACAGCCAGCGACCAAAAGCATCGGCCCACAGAAGAGTTTCGTCGCGCTGGACAAGCCGCCAGAAGCCGTTCATCAGGAGGAGGGCCTGAGCCTGGTACTCAGCGCCGCACGCCGTGGCTCGTTGAAGGAAGGCGTTCCGGTCACTTACCGCGAAGTCACCGTAGGCAAAGTTACCGGCTACGAGCTGGGCCAGACCGCCGACCGTGTGCTGGTTCACATCCTGATCGAGCCCAAGTACGCGCCTCTGGTGCGCAGTGGCAGCCGGTTCTGGAACACCAGCGGCTTCGGGCTCGACTTCGGCTTGTTCAAGGGCGCGACTGTTCGCACTGAGTCCCTGGAGACCCTGGTCGCCGGCGGCATCGCCTTTGCCACGCCGGACGGCGAGCGTATGGGCAACGCTGCACGGCCCCAGCAGACCTTCCCGCTGTTCGACAAATTTGAAGATGAATGGCTGACCTGGGCGCCTAAAATCCCACTCGGCAAATAGACCGAGGCGCGGCCTTCGCGAGCAAGCCCGCTCCCACATTTGACCCAGTTCCCATTGAAGGAACCCGATTGAATGTGGGAGCGGGCTTGCTCGCGAAGAGACCCTCAAGAACACAAAAAAAAGGCCGCGATCCAGAAGATCGCGGCCTTTTTGCATTTCAGCGCAACTGATTAAACCTCATCCAGCTCCGGCTCATCCGCCTGCACATTCACCGTTGCCTTCACCACATCGTGACGACGGATGTACTTCCAGTCCGCCTCATCAATGTAGATCCCGTTCGGCCCGCTGCCGCCTTCCAGGTCGATTGCCACCTGGGCGGAAACCTGCGGCTTCACACTCGCCAGAATCGGCACGAAGCCCAGTTGCAAGCTGGTCTCCAGCAATGCCGCCTGGTTCTTCTCATCGATGTCCGCGGCTTCATCGAGGTAGTACGGCAGGCGCACACGACCGGCCTGGTCGCGGTCCATCAAGTGCAGCAACAAATACATGTTGGTCAGCGCCTTGATGGTCATGGTGGTGCCGTTGGAGGCGGCGCCATCGATGTCGGTGTGAATGATCGGCTGGCCGTTGACCTTGGTGATCTCGAACGCCAGTTCGAACAAGTCCTTGAGGCCCAACTGGTTATGGTTGGCCGCAACCAGGCGCGCCAGGTATTCCTTGGCTTCCTCGTTCTTGTTGTCCTGCTCGGCGCTCTGGCTCAGATCGAACACCGACAGGGTTTCGCCTTCTTCATACTGACCGGCACTGTGGATGATCTGGTCGATATGCTTGAGGGCTTCCTTGTTCGGCGCGAGCACGATGCGGAAGCTCTGCAGGTTGGACACCTGGCGCTTGTTGATCTCACGGTTGAACAACGCCAACTGGTGCTCAAGGCTGTCGTAGTCGCTGCGGATATTGCGCAAGGTGCGCGCGATATCCGTGACCGCCGCCCGCCGGGCCTTGCCCAGGGTCAGGGCTTCATCGGTACGGTGCGCGTAAGCGTTGATCAGCAGATGCAGGCGGCGCTCCATATCGTCTTCACTGTCGAACTTGGCCACGCCCTTGAGGCGCACCTGTGCGTACAGCGCGTCGATCTGGCCATCAGCGCGCAGCAGGCCTTGCCAGCTGTCCTGGTAGTCATTGAGCAGCGGCAGCAGGTTGTCCATGGAATCGTCGACCGGGTCCATGAACGGCGTACCAAACGGCAAGTCTGCCGGCAGCAACTGGCGACGACGCAATGCGTCATCCAGGGTGCGCTGCTTGGCTTCCATATCACCAATCTGCCGGCCTACCAATTGCAGCTTGGCCGACAGTTGCTGGACGCGCTCGGTAAACGCATCGCTGGAGCGTTTCAATTCGTCCTGGGCCGCTTCCATCTGCGCCAGGCTTTCCAGCTTCTCGCCTTCCTCGGCGCTCAGGGTTTGTGCACGGCGGAAATCTTCCAGCGCCTTCTGCGCGTCCAGTACCTGTTGGTACAGCGCTTCAGTCTGGGTCTTGCTCGCCGCGCGGTCGGCCGCCACGGCTTGCTGGGTTTTCAGTTGCTTGAGTTCTTTTTCCAGACGCTCTTTCTGGTCGCGCAACGCGGCGCGGTCAGCCAGTGCCTGCAACGCCGGTGGCTCGATGTGCGAGATGTCGATGGCCAGCCCCGGCACTTCAAAACGCTCGCCCTTGAAGCCATCAAGGATCTGCTCCAGGGATTTCACCCACAGGCCGTCCTCGTCCAGCGTGATGCCATGCTCACCCAGCGGCAAGCTGAACAGCGAACTGTTGAACAGGCGCATCAGACGCTCGACATCCTGCTGCGAGAATTCTTCCCGCAGCTTGGCGTAGCTGTTGTTGTCGGCGTGATCGAGTTGCTGCTTCACCGACTTCAGGCGTTTTTCCAGGTCCCGCAGACGTTCGTCCAGATCCTCGGCGCTGAACTGACGCGACTGCGCCAAGGCCCCGGCCAGTTCATCGTGAGCATCCTTGGCGGCCAGCAGTTGCTGCTCCAGCACCTTGACGTCATCCACCAGCGCGAAGCGGTGCTTGAGCACCGACAGCTCACCCAGCCATCGCTGAATCCCGCTGATTTCCCGCTCCAGGCGCATCAGCTCCTGAGTGCCGCCGCGCTGGTCGTTCTGCAGCGAATCCTGCTCGTTGCGGTAATGCTCGGCCTGGATCGTCAGCTCTTCCTTGCGCGCACTGGCGTAGTCCGACCAGGTGCCCAGCAACGAATCCAGCAGCGGTGAGAGGCGATGCAGCTTGCCCCGCAGAATGTCCCGCTGCTTCACGCCGTTGGCCAAGGCTTCTACCAGGGGGCCGGCAGCCACCAGCGAGTTGTAGTCCTGCTCCATGCGTCGTACATCGCGGAAGGCTTCTTCGCACGCCGCGATGTAATCGACACTGCCGGAACGCAGGCTGTGTTCGAACGCATCCAGAAACAGCTGCTTCAACTTGGCCGCGGTGATTTCCCGCATGTGCAGCAAATTGATAAACAGCGCGCGGAAGGTCTTCAGGCTCTGCTCGCTGGTGGAGCGCAGCGGAATCAGGGTCAGGTCCAGCGGGATCGACGTATGGCCGCCCACCAGCAAACGTCGCAGCTCATCGGGCTTGAGCTCATAGGCTTTCAGGCCTTCGCGCTCAAGGTTGGTGAACAGCTCTTTCTGGCGCAGGCAGGTGTCGTTCTTCTGGTAGTGCGCCAGGTCCAGCTTGCCGGCGTAGGCAAAGAACTGGTGACCGAAACCACCGCCCGGGCCGCGACCGACCACGCCGATCACGTGCGGGCCATGGGGAAGCGAGACTTCCACGAGGATGTAGCTGGTGTCGGTGGCAAAGTAGAAACGCCGGGATTGCTCCAGGGTGTACTTGCCGAAACTCATGTCCGACATGCGCGCCAGAATCGGGAACTGCAAGGCGTTGATCGACGCCGATTTGCCGAGGTTGTTCGCGCCGTACACCGACAGCGGTTCTTCCAGCGGGAACAAACCCAGGCTGTAACCGGCGGTGTTCAAAAGGGCGAAGCGGCGAATGCCGTAGCGTTCCTTGCTCATGCGTCGGTCTCCTGTTCTTCGGCAATGGCGCGGGCCAGGGCGTCTTCTTCGCTTTCTTCTGCAAAGTCACTCAAGTCCAGCGGGTCATCGGTCTTCAGCAGTTTTTCATCGCTGTCTTCGTCGATGATCACCGGGGCCGGCAACGGCAATACGCTGTGGATGCTCGCGGCCAGGTCGCGGTCTTGCTGGACCGAGAGGCACACATCGAGGAAGCGGTGCATCGGCGGCAGGAAGCGGTAGATGCCGTTCTCTTCACCGGCAAAACCCAGCTGGGTCATGCGGCGCATGATTTTTTCTTCCAGTTCCTCGACGGTCTGCACTTCGGCCTGGATAAACAGGTCGCGGTACTTTTCCAGCAACGACGGCAGTTCGTCACGGCCCAGGCTGCCACCGTCGAGCACGGCGATCGGGTCGCGGCCCTGGTCGGCCAGGTGCTCGACGATGATGAAGGTGAACAACGCCAGGCGCTGGGCGGTCTTGTTGACCTGCGCGGCGGCCACGGCCGAGTCCGGCACGAAGTAGTAGAAACCCCGCGTGTCGCACACCAACTCAAAGCCCAGGGCCTTGAACAACGTGCGGTACTGGTCCTGGAAGTTCGACAGTTGGGCGTACAGCTCCGGGTCGCGGCGGCTGACGTGGTAACCCTTGAACAGCTCGCGAAAGATCGGCGCCAGCTGGGACAGTTCGGATAGATCAAGATGCATGAGGGGTGCTCGCAGAATTCCCGGCCGTATCAATACTGGCTGGAAGCAGGGCGAATGAGCGCAGGCTGACCTGGTGCTCGTGAGTGTGGTAATCCCGTCGTTCCAGACGTTCGCGCTTGAAGCGTTTTTCCCGCGACAGGCGTGAGAACCAGTACAGCAACTCGTCGGTTGCGCCGTCCGGTTCCTGCTCCAGCAGCCAGGTCATCAGGTCCGGCATCGGCAGTGCGTCTTCACAGCGCTCGAGCATTTCCTTGACCGTGCGCGGTGCGCGAGGGGCTTCGCCCTTGTGGGATTTATGCGCCTTGGGGAAACGCGCCGGCTTCGGTTCGAAGTTGGCCAGGGCGTACACGTAGGCTTCGACCTGGCTGGCACTGCCGAGAAAGGTGCTTTGCGGCCGGGTGAACATCGGCATCGCCGCTTGCGGCACCGCGTCCAGGCCCTTGCGGCGAATCGCCGACAAGGCCAGCGCCGCGCCCCGGGTCACGGCGTTGTGCCGGCGTGCTTCTTCCCGCAACGGCAGCAGCAGTTCCCGGGCGTGACGCAAGGTCAGTTGGGCGCTGGTCTGCATTTCGAGGATGCGCGCGTGGGTGCGCAGCAGCATGTCGTCGTCCACCAGGTGGCCGAGGCGCTGCTGCTCGGTAAGCATGCGCAACAGTACGTTTTCCACCTTGCGCACGCCTTGTTCGAAGGCGCCGTCGGCGTTCACCAGTTGAATCATCGGCTCGACGTATTCGTCCCAGGTCGCCAGTACTTCGGCGTAGCGCTGGCGCAACGGGATCTGCCGGTCGCTGGTCTTGGCGCGATCGGCCACGGCAGCGAGGGCCTGTTCGTCGTTGGCGAGTTTTTTCAGCACGTCGCGCACGCGCATGTCCAGCAGGCGCAATTGGCGCGCCAGGTCATGGCCGTCGCGGATGTCGAAGGCGTCCTGGATATAACCCGCCAGGCGCTCAAGGTGGCGCAGGTAGGCTTCGATTTCCAGGCACAGGCCTAGCCGGTGCTCCTTGCGAAGATACGCCAGGAAGTCGTGGATCTGTGCGTTGAGCTCGAAACGGTTCGGGCTCTTGGCGACAGGCACCAGGATATCCAGGCGAATCCACACGTCCAGCAGGCTGGTGATGTCCTGTGGCGTGCTGTCCAGTTGTTGGGCGGCCAACTGGGCGCGCAGTTCGCTGAGGCTCAGGGTGCCTTGGTCGAAGTGTTCGCACAGTGGCTCAAGCAGGGCCCAGTGTTCGGCGAGGGCGCGCAAGACGCGCTTGGGTTCGATCATCGGAATGGCCGGCTGGTTAGCGATTAAAAGCAGCGATTGTACTGCATCGGTGCCGGGATTTATCCACAGCCGGTCGTGAGGCGCTCACCGGAACGATCAACTGCGGGCGATCTTCGTCGAAGGGCGGTAGAATCCCTGTTCTTTAGTTATCCACAAGTGGCCGACCTTTGCTTATCGAGTCCCGACGTCGCGCTTACTTGACCGCCATGCAGGTGGTCAACTGGCTGCCGCGCACTGAATTACCGTTCGCCGCCCCTTCGCGGCCCGAGCTGCTGGAGGCCCCGGAACCGTTCGAGGCTTTCGAGCCTTCGGGTGAGGAGGCGGCTGCGCCGGTGCCGCTGGTCAAGCCCGTGGCAGAAACCCCGGTGGTCCGGCCAAAGGTCGAAGTGCCGCGCCCGTCGCCGGTGGCCAAGCCGGTCGCCGCCGAAGAGGCGCCTGCCGTGGTCAAGGCTCCGGTCGTACCGCCGCCACGCTTTGCCCTGCAACTGCTGCGGGCCGGGCGATGCCTGCTGCTGGTGGAGTTACCCACAGGCGAGCGCTTCCAGGCCCGCGACCCGGCCTATCTGCTGCTCAAGGACATGTTGCGCGCCGCCGGCCTGCCCGACAGTCCGCAAATCGTTGGCGAGCCGGTGCGCTGGCCGCTGCTGGCCCGGGGCACCATGGACCAGGGCCCGGAAGCTGCACGGGATTTTGTGCAAGGTTTTGTCTCGGCGCGCCTGGAAGACGAACCCTGCGTGTGCCTGTGGCTGATCGGCCTGCCCGCCGTGCGTTTTGCCGGCGAAGCGAATGCCGAGGCCTGGTACCGCGAACTGCAGGTCGAAGGCCTGGGCTCCGTCTGGGCCCTGCCGGGCCTGGAACTATTAATGGAAGAGCCACAGCGTAAGGCTGATGTCTGGCAAGCCATGCGCCGGCTGATGGCGCGCTGGAAAAGTACCGATGAGTGAAGCTTTATCCTTCCGCCCGATGACCGAGGCGGACCTCGACGCTGTACTGAAGATCGAATACGCAGCGTTCAGCCACCCCTGGACCCGCGGTATTTTTCTCGACGGGCTGGGCAAGTACCAGATCTGGCTGATGTTCGAAGGTGAGCAGCAGGTGGGTCACGGGGTGGTGCAGATCATCCTCGATGAAGCGCATTTGCTGAACATCACCGTCAAGCCGGAAAACCAGGGCCGTGGCCTGGGCTTGAGCTTGCTGGAGCACCTGATGTCCCGGGCCTACGAGGCCAAGGCGCGGGAATGTTTCCTGGAAGTGCGCGACAGCAACACCGGCGCGTTCCGGCTGTACGAGCGTTATGGTTTCAACGAAATTGGCCGTCGGCGGGATTATTACCCCGCCGTCGGTGGCCGCGAAGATGCGGTCGTGATGGCCTGCACCCTGGTCGACTAAACATAGGGCCCAATGTGGGAGCGGGCTTGGTGGGAGCGGGCTTGCTCGCGAAGGCGATGGTCCAGTCGCCAGATGTAATGACTGACACACCGCCTTCGCGAGCAAGCCCGCTCCCACATTCAGTTCGGCAGGGTGTCAGCGGTTGCCGTCTACTGGATCGATATCGGCCAACTCGGCCTCATCCAGGCCATTGCCGCCGCCGATCTCGTCTTCATCGACGATACTCAAATCGTAATCCGCCGGATGGTCTTCACCTGCTTCCTGTGCATCCCGCGCGCCATCCTCATGGATCAGCGTTTCCGGGCTCATGTCATCATCGGTTGAGTCATGATCGTCAGTGGAAGCACCGGTCATCCCGGCTTCGCGCACCCGTTCGTCGGGCATCAGGTGCTCACGCTCCCGTGGCGGAATCTCGTCGCCGATTTCCGCAGTCGGTTCCTCCTTGTCAAAATCCAGCTCGCGCATTTCGCCCATGCGATCTTCGTTGTCATCAATCGGTTCCGGCTGTGTAGCGCCGTAGGGACGTCGTGATTCAGTCATGGCGATTCCTCATACTGTGGGGCTTATAGTGTGTGGACAGGCATGGCTCCCCAAGATTCAAGAAATTGCCGCCGGCTATCTTTATTGTTGGCGTGACCCGGACGGGCGGTCGAGTGTCAAAACTGCGCATCATTCCTGAGGCTTTCCCTGATGAACGAACTACAAGACTTGCTTGATAACAACGAACGCTGGGCGGATGCGATCAAACAGGAAGATCCCGAATTCTTCGCCAAGCTCGCCCGCCAGCAAACCCCGGAATACCTGTGGATCGGCTGTTCCGACGCCCGCGTGCCGGCCAACGAGATCGTCGGCATGCTGCCTGGCGACCTGTTTGTGCACCGCAACGTGGCCAATGTGGTATTGCACACCGACCTCAATTGCCTGTCGGTGATCCAGTACGCAGTCGACGTGCTCAAGGTCAAACACATCCTGGTGACCGGCCACTATGGCTGCGGTGGCGTACGCGCCTCGATGCAGGACAACCAGTTGGGCCTGATCGACGGCTGGCTGCGCACCATCCGTGACCTGTACTACGAAAACCGCGACGTGCTGGCCCAGTTGCCTACGGAAGAGGAACGCGTAGACCGCCTGTGCGAACTGAACGTGATCCAGCAGGTGGCCAACGTCGGCCACACCAGCATCGTGCAGAACGCTTGGCACCGCGGGCAGAGCCTGTCGGTTCATGGCTGCATTTACGGGATCAAGGACGGCCGCTGGAAAAGCCTGAACACCACCATCAGTGGCTTCGAGCAACTGCCGCCGCAATACCGCCTGCGCCCGCTGGGTGCGGTCTAAGGGCTTTTGCGTTCGCGCCACTGCTCCATGAATTGCTGACCCTCGGGATTCAACGGCTCCTTCATGCCGGTGATCCAGCCCCGACAGTTGAGCTCGCCGCACTGGCAGCGAAACTGTCGGAACAATACGTCCTCGGTGTGGGCGTAATCCATGGTCAGCAGGGCGCCAGCGGGAATGGGCTGAACGGACCACAGTTCCAGGTATGTCATGTCGAGAAACGCGTTCGGGTTGCATGAATGCGAAAGCAGGCCGCTGAACCAAGGGTCGTACAAGTGGATACGCGAGGACATCTGCACCGTATGCAGGCGCCGCTCATTCAATGCGTAGCCGGACACCCTGGCGATACACAGGCGGCTGTCAAAGGCGACGCGGGTCTTGATCCCGTCGCCTGAACCGTCTCGGGTACGCACCACTTCATAGTCGCGAGCGCGGGGGTAGCCGTGTTCGGCGAGGGCGGTCGCGAACGGGTAAAGACACTTGCTCACAGCGGTTTTAGCCTTGTCCATGGCTTGAGTTTTCATGACTCTCCAGGAGGGGCTGCATCGACCTGCCGGTGGTGTCTTGACTGCCAGTCTTGCAGCGGATGGGCGCGGCTCAAGACTCGCTTAAGTGGGAACCAATTTCTACTGTCAAATCTGACAGTAGAAATTGGCTATCTTTTATGTAGGAAAATGCCCTTCTTGCAGCCTGCTTCAGAGCGCCGGTGCTTCAATCGCCGGTTCTGGCACGGCGCTTTTCAATTGCCTCAGCTGGGTTTTGATCGCCGGCTGGGCACACTTGGCGTTCGCTTGATCGGGCGTCAGCTCGCGGATAGAGGTGTAGAACAGTTCGCAGGTCTGCTCCTTGCGCGTTACCTGCCAGGTGTTCATGCAGCCTTTGAGCTGCACATTCGGATCGCTGGCGGGCTTCTGGCCCATCGAGGCCTGCCAGCAGGCGGCGCTCAAGTCCTGGCCCATCACCTTCAAACCGGCCTCGTCGGCCTTTTGCTCGTCACCGTCATAGGTGTCGGGGTTGGCGGCATACCAGATGTAGCTCGGGTGATTGGCGCCCAGTACGGCGACCTGGCTCCCGACGGCCGGGCTGATTTGCGCCAGGCCCAGTACGGCAACGGTTTGCCCGTATTGCTGCTTGATCCAGCTGCGCACCGGCGCGCCGAAGGCCACCATCGGCAACGCGCCGCCCGCGTGCTGGCTCAGCTCCTTGACCATCCGGGTCTGGTAGTCGGTGAAGTAACCGTAGACGCCTTCCAGGTCCTTGCCCGCCGTGGCAGGGGCGGCGATCGGGGCGATGTCGATGATGGTCTGGTACTCCGGCGTCTGGGTCGCCGGGATGCCGTTGGCCGTGAGCAAGGTCGCCCAGCGGTCGGTGGTGGCCGACTCCAGGTAGTCCTGGAAGTGGGTCAGGGAATAATCCGGCGGGAAGTGCAGCAGCTCGATGCTCTTGCGGTTTTCCAGGGCCATGCCCAGCGGCAGGAACAGGTACCAGTTGAACTGCCACTTGCCATCGCCATTGAGTTTGCTGGCGCCCTGGTAAGCCAGGTCGGCGGTATCGAGCAAGGTGGTCAACGGCTGGCCATAACCGTCTGGCACACCGCTGAACGTGGCCAGCACCTGGTCATGCTCGGTCTTGACGCTGACTTTGGCCCGGCTGTAACCGTCGCGTTGCAGGCTCTGGTTCAGGTAGTGCTCGACGGTCTGTTCCAGCGTCCAGGGACGAAAACAGATGACGCTGCAATTGTTCGGGTACGCGAACAACTGGGTGACCCGTTGCGGGGTACCCAGCGGTACGGTGATATCAGCCTGTACGACCGCACTCAAGGTCAGTGCGGCCAGGGTGAAGGACAACCTGGTGAGTTTGAACATGGATGGTTCCCTGTCAGCGAAAGCCCGTCTGCGCGGGGTGAATGCCCACCCTCACACAGTAGCGGTTGACCGGGAAAAGCGCGTAGAAAAACTGCGCGCTTGTCGCTTTTGAGCAAGTGCGTCTACACCTTGAAGTGCAGGGCGTTGGTCAAATCCCCCATGGGCTTTTGGCCACGCGCGGTCATGGCGTCGTCACGCTGCTTGAGCCCGTCGAGGGTTTCCAGCTGGAACACCCGGGTGATCAGACGCAGGATCGACGCGGTGTCGTAGACGGTATGGTCCACCGTGCCCTTGCGCGCGAACGGCGAGACCACCAGTGCCGGAATCCGCGTGCCCGGGCCCCAACGATCGCCTTTTGGCGGTGCAACGTGGTCCCACCAGCCGCCGTTTTCATCGACGGTGACGATCACCACCATGTTCTTCCACTGCGGGCTTTCCTGCAGCACCTTCAAGGCGCGGGTGATATGCCGGTCGCCCGAAGCGACGTCGGCGTAACCGGCGTGCATATTCAGGTTGCCCTGGGGTTTGTAGAAGGTCACCGCAGGCAGCTTGCCGGCCTGGGCATCGGCGAAGAACTTGTTGGTGCTGGCGTCATCCCCCAAGCCGCCATCGCGCAGGCGTTTATTGCGCTCAGCCGGGTTTTCCGGGCCTTGCTGCTTGAAGTAGTTGAAGGGCTGGTGGTGGTACTGGAAGTTCGGAATCTTCGGAATGCCGCCCGAGTCCTTGAACTGATCCAGCGTTGCTTGCCACGCACCGGCGTACCAGGCCCAGTCGACGTTCTTTTTCGACAGTTTGTCGCCGATGTGCTCGTGGGTTTGTGGCACCAGCACGTTAGGCAAGTCGGGCTTGGAGTAATCCGGGCGCTCGGGGTCGCGAATCCAGGTAGGCCAGTAAGGCGGGGCCAGGGTGTTCACGCCGAAACCGTCCGGGGTCAGTGCGCTGGGGCCGAATTGCGGCGGGCCGGTCATGGCGCTGGCCGGGGACTTGTCCAGAGGCTTGAGGCGCGGGTCGGTCGGGTCGTCGCTTTGCAGCGTGGCGATCTGTGCCTTGGCCACCGATTGCGCAGCGTTTGGGTACACCGGCGGGGTGGCGCTGATCAGGTATTGGTGGTTGAGGAACGAGCCGCCAAACGCGCCCTGGAAGAAGTTATCGCAAAGCACAAACTCCTTCGCCACGTCCCACAAGCGCAGGGCGTAACGGCTCTGGGCGTAATGGCCCATCAGCAGGCCGCCGGAGTCGCCCCAGGCGACGAACGCATCGTTTTTACCGCCATTGATCTGCATCTGGTTCTGATAGAACACGTGCCACAAATCCCGGGTCACCAGGCTCAGGGGCTGGTCTTCGCCATTCGGGCCTTTGAGGGCGAACGGAGCGTTGGGCAGGTTTTCCTGGTATTGCACTTCGCTGGGGTACGTGACGCCATCCACGGTCTGCGGGCCAACTTGCAACACGCCGCCCCATGTCGGGGGCAGGGTGCTCAGCAGGCTGCCGTCGCGGTCGCGCTGTTGATAGTCCGCAGGGGCGAGGGCCGACAATGGTTTCTCGACCCCGGGGAAATCAGCAAACAGGTTGTTGAAGCTGCGGTTTTCGGCGTAGATCACCACCACGGTTTTAACCTGTTCGTGCAAGGCCTTGTCCAGCTCTTGCGGCGTCAGCGGGTGATCCACCGGCTTGCCGGGTGCCTCGCTGGTATTGCCGCAGGCACTCAGGGTCGCACCCACGCCCAGCACGGCCGCGCCTCCCAGGAAGCGCCGCCGGCTGGTGTCGACTGGCGGTTTGGCTTCAATGTCTTGGGAAGGGCGGTCTTTGTGCTCGTCGCTCATTGCGGGGAGTCCATGCAGGTTAGTTGTTGCAATATGTTTCGCCGGAACGGTAGCAATGGAATGTGACGGAACGAAGACAGCAGTGTGATCATGTGGGCATGCTTCCTGATCCCAAGCACTGCTAGACTGGCCCGATATTGCATACCGCAGAGGTGCCCCATGAAACCTTCAACTGCCCTGGATCTCAAGAGGGCTGCCGTGCGTGAAGTAGTAGGACGTTTCCATACCTCCAACCCAAGGGTGTTTGGGTCCGTTTTGTTGGGGACTGATAAAGACGGCAGTGATCTCGATTTACTGGTTGATGCGCTACCGGGAGCGACCCTTTTTGACCTTGGTGGGCTGCAGGTGGAGTTGGAAGACTTGCTCGGGGTAAACGTCGATTTGCTGACGCCTGGCGATCTGCCTCTGAAGTTTCGTGCTCAAGTCTTGGCTGAGGCCCGGCCCGTATGATCTCAAATCGGATTGGCGACTACCTGGAGCACATGCGCCAGGCATCGTCCGACGCGATCACCTTTGTCGAAGGGGTGAGCAAACCTGAGTTTTTTGAAGACAAGCGTACCCAGCAAGCCGTGATCATGAGTTTGATCATCATCGGCGAAGCGTCGACCAAAATAATGGATCAACATCCAGAGTTTGCAGCCGCCCAACCGCAGGTGCCTTGGCGCAGTATGCGCGGGATGCGCAACCGGATTGCCCATGGTTACTTCGACATAAATCTTGAAGTGGTAGGGGGCACGGTTCAGCACGCGCTACCTGAGCTGCTGAACAACCTGCCAGCCGCACCCGCCTGAAGAGCGGGTGCAGCTTCGGAAAATTAAGGCATCACCGGCGGCAAATATTTAAGCGTCGTGCCCAACGCCCACAGCAGGAACAACACCAGCGGCGTATGCACCAGCAACTGCACAAACGAAAAGCCGATCAAGTCCCGCGCCTTCAACCCCAGCACGCCCAGCAGCGGCAGCATATAGAACGGGTTGATCAGGTTAGGCAGCGCTTCGGCGGCGTTGTAGATCTGCACCGCCCAGCCCAGGTGATATTCCAGGTCGTTGGCGACCTGCATCACGTACGGCGCCTCGATGATCCACTTGCCGCCGCCCGACGGGATAAAGAAGCCCAGCACCGCCGAGTACACACCCATCAACAGCGCGTAGGTGTCGTGGGACGCGATCGAGGTGAAGAAGGTCGAGATATGGTGCGCCAGGGTCGCGCCGTCACTGCCTTTCACCACGGTCATCAGCGCGGCAATCGAGCCATACAGCGGGAACTGGATCAGCACCCCGGTGGTGGTGGGTACCGCACGGGCCACCGCGTCGAGGAAGCTGCGCGGGCGCCAGTGCAGCAAGGCACCGACCATCAGGAACAGGAAGTTATAGGTGTTCAGCCCCGAGATCGCGCTGATCGCCGGCTTGGTCGAGAACTCGTGGAACAACCAACCGGCGGCCAGCAACGCCAGCAGGATGGTCAGCAACGGGCTGTGCTCCAGCCACTCGCCCGGACGGGTCGGCGGTTGCGGCTTGGGCATGTTGAAGGCCGGGTCGATACCGCAAGCCTTGGCGTCACGGGCGGAGTTCGGCCCGGGCGCGGTGGCGTAGGCGATGATCAGCGACACCACGATCAGCGCCAGCAACAGCACGCCGGACTGCCACAGAAAGATGGTGTCGGTGAACGGGATCATCCCGGTGATCGACAGGATCGACGGCGGCAAACTGGCCGGGTTGGCCTGCAACTGCGCCGCCGACGACGACAGCCCCAGCGCCCAAACGGCACCCAGGCCGAGGTAGGCCGCAGCACCGGCCGCGCGGTAATCCATGCGCAAATCCGTACGCCGGGCCAGCGCACGCACCAGCAAACCACCGAACACCAGGGACAGGCCCCAGTTGAGCAACGAGGCGACCATCGAAATCAGCGCCACCCAGGCCACGGCAGAACGGCCGTTCTTCGGGATGCGCGCCAAGCGGTCGATCAACTTTACGGCGGGCGGGGAGCTGGCGACCACGTAACCGCCAATCACCACAAAGGCCATTTGCATGGTGAACGGGATCAAACTCCAGAAACCGTCACCAAACGCCTTGGCGGCCTCGGTCGGCGCGGCGCCCATGCCCAGGGTCGCCACGGCGACAATGATCACGGCGAGGGCGGCAAACACCCAGGAGTCAGGGAACCAGCGCTCGGCGAAGTTTGAACAACGCAGGGCGAATCGGGCGTAGCGGCTGTCTTCGATAGCATCGGCCACGTTCAGTACCTCTATTTGTATTTATTATGGGGGCGGCAGTTTTGCTGCATGTTCCTCTACGGCTATTCATTTGGGAATGTAGTTATCTTCATTGATCAATGAGTAAAGCAAATATATCCGGCGAGATTGCCATCACCGGGCCCAGCTCATAACCTGCAGGCCATTTTGTTTGTCTGCCGAGCTTTTCCATGACTGCCACCTCTTATCCACAGGCGCAGCGCTTCTCCCGCTCCGACTACAAAACCCTGGGCCTGGCTGCCCTGGGCGGGGCCCTGGAAATCTACGACTTCATCATCTTCGTATTTTTCGCGCTGACCCTCAGCCAGCTGTTTTTCCCGCCGGAAATGCCCGAGTGGCTGCGTCTGCTGCAAAGCTTCGGCATCTTTGTCACCGGCTACCTCGCGCGCCCGCTGGGCGGAATCCTGATGGCGCACTTCGCCGATCACCTGGGGCGCAAACGGGTGTTCAGCCTGAGCATCCTGATGATGGCGCTGCCGTGCCTGCTGATCGGCATCATGCCCACCTACGCACACATCGGTTACTTCGCACCGTTGATCCTGCTGGCGCTGCGCATCCTCCAGGGTGCGGCAGTGGGCGGGGAAGTGCCCAGCGCCTGGGTGTTTGTCGCCGAACACGCTCCGGACAACCATCGTGGTTATGCCCTGGGCTTCCTCCAGGCCGGGCTGACCTTCGGCTACC
Organism: Pseudomonas sp. D8002; assembly: GCF_013385695.1. Taxonomy (NCBI): domain Bacteria; kingdom Pseudomonadati; phylum Pseudomonadota; class Gammaproteobacteria; order Pseudomonadales; family Pseudomonadaceae; genus Pseudomonas; species Pseudomonas sp. D8002. Next base: position 110,809 of record NZ_JACAPM010000055.1, on the reverse strand, counting down.
TGCTCGGCGCGCTGACGGCGACGTTGCTGGCGCAAGTCTTCACCCCGGCCGAAATCCTCGACTACGCCTGGCGCTTCCCGTTCCTGCTCGGCGGCGTGTTCGGCGTGATCGGTGTCTGGCTGCGGCGCTGGCTCAGCGAAACCCCGGTGTTCCTGCAAATGCAGGCCCGTCGCCAGGCCGGCGCCGAACTGCCGCTGCGTACCGTCCTGCGGGAACATCGCAGCGCGCTGCTGCCGGCGATGATCCTCACCTGCGTGCTCACCTCGGCCGTCGTCGTACTGGTGGTGATCACCCCGACCATGATGCAGAAAACCTTCGGCATGAGCCCCAGCCACACCTTCGCCCTGAGCGCGTTGGGCATCGTGTTCCTGAATATCGGTTGCGTGTTGGCCGGGCTCCTGGTGGACCGCATCGGCGCCTGGCGTGCGGTGTTGGTCTATAGCCTGCTGCTGCCGGTGGGGATTGCCGTGCTCTATGCGAGCCTGATTGCCGGTGGCGTGTGGCTGGGCGCAGCGTATGCAATTGCCGGCTTGAGTTGCGGGGTGGTGGGCGCGGTGCCGTCGGTGATGGTCAACCTGTTCCCGGCGCAGGTGCGCGTCTCGGGGATTTCCTTCACCTACAACATTGCGTATGCGCTGTGGGCGAGTACCACGCCGCTGATGTTGATCGCGTTGATGCCGACCAGCCCGTGGATCTGCGTGGGGTATTGCGTGGCGATGGGCGCGGTGGGCGCAGTGAGTGCGGCGCATTTTGGCAAGCGCCTACCCACCTGATCGTTCCCACGCTCTGCGTGGGAACGCCTCCCTGGACGCTCCGCGTCCGCTTGTGTGACGCGGAGCGTCACGGGATGCATTCCCACGCGGAGCGTGGGAACGATCATTACGTCAGGAAGTGCCACATCAGCAGCGTGCCCACCAGGCCCACCACCGACACAATGGTCTGCAACACCGACCACACCCAGATCGTCTGCTTCAGTTGCAAGCCGAAGTATTCGCGCACCATCCAGAAGCCGGCATCGTTGACGTGGCAGAAGAACACCGAGCCGGCACCAATCGCCAGGGCGACCAGTGAGCTTTGCGTCGCCGCCAACCCCGCCATCATCGGCGCCAGGATGCCCGCCGTTGTCGTGGTGGCGACGGTCGCCGACCCCGTGGCCTGACGCAGCGCCACCGCAATCAACCAGGCCAGCAACAGGTACGGCATGTGCGCGCCTTCGGCCACCTTGCTGATGGTCTGGCTCACGCCGGCATCCAGCAGGGTTTGCTTCAACCCGCCACCGGCGCCGATGGTCAGCAGCAGCACCGCGATCGGCGCCAGCGCCTTGCGCAGGGTGTTGCCGACATCGGCCCGCGGCATGCCGCTGGCCCAGCCCAGGCAGATCACCGCGGCAATCACCGCCAGGCCCAGCGCGATCAACGGCTCACCGAGGAACTTCAAGGTCAGTGCCACCGGGCTTTCCGGCGACATGGCAACCTTGGCCAGGGTGCTGCCGAGCATCAGGATCACCGGCAACAGGATGATCAGCAGCGACACACCAAAACTCGGCTGGCGCGGCGCCTTGGGCGGTGCGCTGAACAGCGCGCCAATGTCGGCCGGCTCGTCCACGTGCATGCGCTTGGACAGCCAGTTGCCGTACAGCGGGCCGGCCAGAATCACGGCCGGTACCGCCAGGCAGAAGCCCAGCAACATGGTCAGGCCCAGGTCGGCGTGCAATGCGCCCACCGCAATCAGCGGCCCCGGATGCGGCGGCATCAAGGCGTGCAGGGTGGTCATCCCCGCCAGCGCCGGGATCGCGATTTTCAGCAGCGGCTGGTTCGAACGCTTGGCCATCACGAAGATGATCGGCACCATCATCACCAGGCCCACTTCGAAGAACAGCGGCAGGCCAATCACCATCGCCACCAGCGCCATCACCCACGGCAATGACTTGCCTTTGCCCAACCCCAGCAGGGTGGTGGCGATACGGTCGGCAGCGCCGGACTCGGCCATCAACGCGCCGAGCATCGAGCCCAGGGCAATGATGATCCCGGCTTCACCAAGGATCGCCCCGGCGCCTTTACTGAAGGCCTTGGCCACTTCTTCCGGCGGCAAGCCCGCGCCGACACCGGCGATAAACGTACCGATCAGGATCGACAGGAAGGGCGGCAGCTTGGTCGCGCTGATCAACACAATGATGCTGGCGATGGCCAGTAATACGCAGAACATGAGGCGGGTGTCGTGAACCATCCACGCGGCAGTCGATAACTCCAAAACGGGACTCCTTATCGAACAGGTTGGCTAATGTGTTTCTTTTTGTTTCCTGCTCGAAAAGCATACCTGATACAACGGTTCCAGAGCGTTCATGTTCAATTTTGGTGCGCATGGCTTAACGCCCAGCTGACGGCGAGATGACAATTTTGCAACTCGTGCCGGTGGTTTTGGCCTATAGCTCTATGATCAACCGGACCACGACCCACGAGGACATTTCATGAGCGCAGGACACAGCCACGCCCAGGTACGCGCCGGCCACGAACGGCTGTTATGGATCGCATTGGCACTGACCGGCAGCTTTATGATCGCCGAGGTGATCGGCGCCTTTATCACCGGCAGCCTGGCGCTGTTGTCCGATGCCGCGCACATGATGACCGACGCCCTGGCGCTAGGGATTTCCCTGGTGGCGATCCAGGTCGCCAAGCGCGCCGCCGACCGCAAGCGCACCTTCGGCTATGCGCGTTTCGAGATCCTGGCGGCAGCGTTTAATGCGCTGCTGCTGTTCGGCGTGGCGTTCTACATCCTGTATGAGGCGTATCAACGCTTGCAGGCGCCCGCCGAGATCCAGTCCACCGGCATGCTGGTGATCGCGGTGCTGGGGCTGGTGGTCAACCTGATTTCCATGCGATTGCTGAGTGCGGCCAGCGGCGAAAGCCTGAATGTGAAGGGCGCTTACCTGGAGGTCTGGAGCGACATGCTCGGCTCCATCGGCGTGATCATCGCGGCGCTGGTGATCATGTACACCGGCTGGGGCTGGGTGGATTCGGTGGTGGCGGCGGCGATTGGCTTCTGGGTGTTGCCCCGCACCTGGACGCTGCTCAAGGAAAGCATGAACGTGCTGCTGCAAGGCGTGCCGGATGGCATTGATATCGACAAGGTGGAGCAGGCGATTCGCGGCGTTCCCGGGGTCAAGGACGTGCATGATCTGCATATCTGGGCCCTCACCAGCGGCAAAAATGTGCTGAGTACTCATCTGGTGGCGGATTCTGCTCAAGGCAGCGAGCAACAGATCCTCAGCCAGGTGACGGAGTTACTGCATGAACAATTCGATATTTCCCACGCCACGATCCAGATCGAGGGCGAAGGTTTTCAGCATGACGAGCACGACGAGGTGCACGCCTGACCGTCACTCACGGTCTTCCAGCACATAACCCACGCCGCGCAAGGTATGGATCAACTTGCGCTCGAACGGGTCATCGATCTTCGCCCGCAGGCGGCGGATCGACACTTCCACCACATTGGTGTCGCAATCAAAGTTCATGTCCCACACGAACGAGATAATTTGCGTGCGCGACAGCACCACGCCGCTCTGGCGCATCAGCAGGTGCAGCAGGGCGAACTCCTTGGTGGTCAGGTCGATGCGCTGCAAACCGCGAAACGCCCGGTGGCGGCCCTGATCCAATTCCAGGTCGGCCACCCGCAACACATCCGGCACCGGCGAATGCACGCTGCGGCGCATCAAGGTGCGCACCCGCGCGAGTAATTCGGGGAACTCAAACGGCTTGACCAGGTAATCATCGGCGCCCAGGTCCAGGCCCTTGATCCGGTCGGCGAGGCGGCCCTGGGCGGTCAGCATCATGATGCGGGTGCTGCTGTTCTGGCGGATGCGTTGCAGCACGTCCCAGCCATCCATCAACGGCAAATTCACGTCGAGCATCACCAGGTCGTAGGCGTGCTGGCGAGACAAATGCAGGCCGTCGGCGCCGGTGGCGGCACAGTCGACGATATAGCCACTTTCGCTCAATCCCTGGTGTAGATAATCGGCGGTTTTAGGTTCGTCTTCGATAACCAGAATACGCATGTCGAGGATCCCGCTGGGCAGTGGAAAAGTTGCCCGGAGCTTAAAGCAAAAGCCCGCGCCAGAGCCGCTGCTAACGGATTTGTAATGTTCTGGCCACTCCTCTGATAAGTACCGAAAGTTACATTGCCCACCTGTTAATTCATGGGCATGGAACTCTTGTTATGCCAACTTTTGTCCGCACGTTTATCGGCGCTTCGGTGCTGTTGCTGATGACGGTCCAGGGCGCAAACGCGCAAACCCTGACCCTCGAATCGGCCCTGCAAACCGCCTTCGCCAACAACCCCGACATGGCCGCTGCGCAGTGGGAAATCGACATCGCCCAAGGCGGTCGCCAGCAGGCCGGTTTGATCCCGAATCCGGTGGCCTCCTGGGATGCCGAAGACACCCGCCGCAACTCGCGCACCACCACCGTGAAACTGAGCCAAACCCTGGAACTGGGTGGCAAGCGCGGCGCCCGGATTGATGTCGCCACCCGTGCCCAGGAGGCGGCCGCACTCACCCTGGAACAGCGCCGCAACGGTCTGCGAGCGGAGGTCATCGACGGTTACTACGGTGCACTTCGCGCCCAGGAACGCCTCGACCTGGCCCAGCGCTCATTGGCATTGGCCGAGCGCGGCCTGGTGGTGGCCAATGGTCGCGTCATCGCCGGCAAAACGTCCCCGGTGGAAGCCACCCGCGCCCAGGTGCAACTCTCGGAAATCCGCCTGGAATTCAACCGCGCGCAGATGGGCCTGACCGATGCCTACCGGCGTCTCGCCGCCAGTACTGGCGCGGCCAGCACCGATTTCCAGGCCGTCGCCACCCAAGCCCAGGCCGCCCCGGCATTACCGTCGCCCGCGCAGCTGCTGGCGCGCCTGGAACAGACCGCCGAACTGCGCCTGGCCGAGCTGCAAATCGTCCAGGGCGAAGCGGCCCTGGGCCTGGAAAAAGCCCAGCGCATTCCCGACCTCGACGTGTCCATCGGCAGCCAATACGACGCCAGCGTGCGCGAGCGGGTCAACGTGGTGGGCGTTTCGATGCCAATCCCGCTGTTCAACCGCAACCAGGGCAACGTGCTGGCCGCGAGTCGCCGCGCCGACCAGGCCCGCGACCTGCGCAACGCTGCCGAACTGCGCCTGCGCACCGAAACCCGCCAGGCCCTGGACCTTTGGCAAACCGCGAATACCGAAGTGCGCTCGTTCAACCAACAGATCCTGCCCGCCGCCCAAAGCGCGGTGGACAGCGCCACCCGCGGTTTCGAGATGGGCAAGTTCAACTTCCTCGACGTACTCGACGCCCAGCGCACCTTGATTGCGGCCCGCACCCAATACCTCGCGGCGACCGCCCAGGCCACCGAAGCCTGGGTGCGCATCGAACGGATTTACGGCGACCTCGCCCGGTTTTGATTTTTTCAGGAGCGTTCCATGAACAACAAACACAGGATGGCGCTGGCCGTTGCGCTGATGCTGGCGTGGCCGGCCATCAGCGGTGCGGCAGAGGCGGAAGAAGAAGGCAAGATCGAGCTGACCGAACAGCAGGTCCAGGCCGCCGGTATTCAACTGGCCCCGGCGCAATCCCGGCAGATCAGCACTGTGCTTTCGCTGCCGGGCGAGGTGCGTTTCGACGAAGACCGCACCTCCCACATCGTCCCGCGTGCTGCCGGCGTGGTGGAGTCGGTGAAGGTCAACCTCGGCCAATCGGTGAAGAAGGGCGAGCTGCTGGCAGTGATCGCCAGCCAGCAGATTTCCGATCAGCGCAGTGAACTGGCGGCCAGTGAGCGCCGGGTGGTACTGGCCCGCACCACCTTCCAGCGCGAGCGCCAGTTGTGGCAGGACAGGATCTCCGCCGAACAGGATTACCTGCTGGCGCGCCAGGCGCTGCAAGAGGCCGAAATCGCCCTGAACAATGCCCGGCAAAAGATGAATGCCCTGAGCGGCAGCGCTGTATTGGTCGGCGGCAATCGCTACGAACTGCGGGCGCCGTTCGACGGCGTAGTAGTGGAAAAACACCTGGGTGTCGGCGAAGTGGTGAGCGAGACCAGCAACGCCTTCACCCTGTCGGACCTGTCCCAGGTGTGGGTCACCTTCGGCGTGTTCCCCAAGGATTTGAACAAGGTCCGGGTCGGCAAACCGGTGAAGGTCACGTCCTCGGAAATGGGTACCGAAGTGCTCGGAACCGTGGCCTATGTCGGCAACTTGCTGGGGGAGCAGACCCGCACCGCCACCGTACGCGTCACGGTGCCGAACCCCGACGCTTCGTGGCGTCCAGGGCTGTTCGTTTCCGTGCAGGTCGCCACCGACACCTACCCGGCCAAGGTCACCGTCCCCCAGGAGGCGATCCAGACCGTCGAGGACAAACCCTCGGTGTTCGTGCGCACCAGCGACGGCTTCATGACCCGGCATATCGAACTGGGCGTCAGCGAAAACGGTTTCGTCGAAGTGCGCCAGGGCCTCGACGCCGGCGCGCAGGTGGCCACCGTCGGCAGCTTCATCCTCAAGTCCGAGTTGGGCAAGGCCTCGGCCGAGCACGCCCATTGATCCTGCGAGTGATTTCCCATGTTTGAGCGCCTTATCCAATTCGCCATCGAGCAGCGCATCATCGTGCTGCTGGCGGTGCTGTTGATGGCCGGTGTCGGTATCGCCAGCTATCAGAAATTGCCCATCGACGCCGTGCCGGATATCACCAACGTCCAGGTGCAGATCAACTCGGCGGCGGCGGGTTTTTCGCCGCTGGAAACCGAGCAGCGCATCACCTTTCCCATCGAGACCGCCATGGCCGGGCTGCCGGGCTTGCAGCAGACCCGCTCGCTGTCGCGCTCGGGCTTGTCCCAGGTCACGGTGATTTTCAAGGACGGCACCGACCTGTTCTTCGCCCGCCAGCTGGTCAACGAACGCTTGCAGGTGGCTCGCGAGCAACTGCCCGATGGCATCGAAAGCATGATGGGGCCGATCTCCACCGGGCTCGGGGAAATCTTCCTGTGGACCGTGGAGGCGAAAGACGGCGCGCGCAAGGAGGACGGCTCAGCCTATACGCCGACCGACCTGCGGGTGATCCAGGACTGGATCATCAAGCCGCAACTGCGCAACGTGCCGGGCGTGGCCGAGATCAACACCATCGGCGGCTTTGCCAAGGAATACCAGATCGCCCCGGACCCCAAGCGCCTGGCGGCCTACAACCTGACCTTGGGCGACCTGGTCACGGCGCTGGAGCGCAACAACGCCAACGTCGGCGCCGGCTACATCGAGCGCAGTGGCGAGCAATTGCTGATCCGTGCGCCGGGGCAAGTCGGGTCCATCGACGACATTGCCAACATCGTCATCACCACTTCCGACGGTACGCCGATTCGGGTGCGCAACGTCGCCCAGGTCGACATTGGCCGCGAGCTGCGTACCGGTGCCGCCACGGAGAATGGCCGCGAAGTGGTGCTGGGCACGGTGTTCATGTTGATCGGCGAAAACAGCCGCACGGTGTCCCTGGCGGTCGCGAAAAAACTCGAAGAGATCAACCGTTCGCTGCCTGAAGGTGTGGTGGCCGTCACCGTCTACGACCGCACCAACCTGGTGGAAAAAGCCATCAGCACCGTGAAGAAAAACCTCTTCGAAGGGGCGCTGCTGGTGGTGGCGGTGCTGTTTCTGTTCCTCGGCAATATCCGCGCTGCGCTGATCACCGCGATGGTGATTCCCCTGGCGATGTTGTTCACCTTTACCGGGATGTTTACCAACAAGGTCAGCGCCAACCTGATGAGCCTCGGCGCGCTGGATTTCGGGATTATCGTGGATGGCGCGGTGGTGATCGTTGAAAACGCCATCCGCCGCCTGGCCCATGCCCAGCAGCGCCACGGGCGACTGTTGACCCGCAGCGAGCGCCTGCATGAAGTGTTCGCGGCGGCCAAGGAAGCGCGGCGCGCGCTGATCTTCGGGCAACTGATCATCATGGTGGTGTACCTGCCGATCTTCGCCCTCACCGGGGTCGCCGGGAAGATGTTCCACCCGATGGCGTTCACCGTGGTGATCGCGCTGCTGGGGGCGATGATTCTGTCCGTGACCTTCGTGCCGGCGGCCATTGCGCTGTTCGTCACCGGCAAGGTCAAGGAAGAGGAAAACCTGGTGATGCGCAGCGCACGCCGTGTCTACGCGCCGGTGCTGGATTGGGTGATGGCGCGCCGGCCGCTGGTGTTCGGCCTGGCGGTGCTGGCCATCGTTGCGTCGGGCCTGGTGGCCAGTCGCATGGGCAGCGAATTTATCCCCAGCCTCAGCGAGGGTGATTTCGCCCAACAAGCGTTGCGGGTGCCGGGCACCAGCCTGACGCAGTCGGTACAGATGCAGCAGCAACTGGAAAAGACCTTGATGGCCGAGGTGCCGGAAATCGAGCGGGTATTCGCCCGCACCGGCACCGCGGAAATCGCCTCCGACCCGATGCCGCCGAACATCTCCGACAGCTACGTGATGCTCAAGCCCAAGGACCAGTGGCCCGACCCGAAGAAGTCCCGCGAGGCAATCATCGCCGACATCCAGCGCGCCAGTGCGATTGTGCCGGGCAGCGTGTATGAACTGTCGCAACCGATCCAGCTGCGCTTCAACGAACTGATTTCCGGCGTGCGCAGTGACGTGGCGGTGAAGGTGTTTGGTGACGACATGGCGGTGCTCAACAAGACCGCCGGGGAAATCGCCGAGACCTTGCAAACCCTCAAGGGCGCCTCGGAAGTGAAGGTGGAACAGACCTCCGGCCTGCCGGTGCTGACCATCAATATCGACCGCGACAAGGCCGCGCGTTTCGGCCTGAACATAGGCGATGTGCAAGACACGATTGCCGTCGCCGTGGGTGGGCGCCAGGCCGGGACGATGTACGAAGGCGACCGGCGTTTTGATATGGTCGTGCGTTTGTCGGACGCGCTGCGCACCGATATCGAAGGCCTGTCGCGGCTGTTGATTCCGATCCCGGCGCTGGCGAATAACGCGGCGGGGCAGTTGGGTTTTATCGCGCTGTCGGAAGTCGCCAGCCTGGACCTGGTGCTCGGCCCCAACCAGATCAGCCGTGAAAACGGCAAGCGCCTGGTGATCGTCAGCGCCAACGTGCGTGGGCGCGATATCGGCTCGTTTGTCGAGGAAGCCGGGACGGCCATCGACACTCAGGTGAACATCCCCGCGGGCTACTGGACCACCTGGGGCGGCCAGTTCGAGCAGTTGAAGGAGGCCTCCGAGCGCTTGCGCATCGTGGTGCCGGTGGCGTTGCTGCTGGTGTTCGGGTTGCTGTTCATGATGTTCAACAACCTCAAGGACGGGCTGCTGGTGTTCACCGGGATTCCCTTCGCGTTGACCGGCGGGATCATGGCGCTGTGGCTGCGGGACATTCCGTTGTCGATCTCGGCGGGCGTGGGTTTTATCGCGCTGTCGGGGGTGGCGGTGCTGAACGGGTTGGTGATGATTGCGTTCATTCGCAACCTGCGGGAAGAGGGGCGCTCATTGTCGGTGGCCATCAACGAAGGCGCCCTGACGCGCTTGCGCCCGGTGTTGATGACGGCGTTGGTGGCGTCGCTGGGGTTTATCCCCATGGCCCTGGCCACCGGCACCGGCGCCGAAGTGCAGCGCCCGTTGGCGACGGTGGTGATTGGCGGGATTATTTCGTCGACGCTGCTGACCCTGCTGGTATTGCCGGCGCTGTATCACTGGGCGCATCGGCGTGAAGAACAGGAAGACCGCCTGATGCCTGACCAATAACCTGTGGTGAGGGAGCAAGCTCCCTCACCACAATGGGTTATTGGCAGATAGCGTTGGTATGAAGGGGAAACACCAACCGAAACACAGTGAAATCTCCGGGCTCGCTGCTGACTTCTGCCCGGCCTTGATGCAGGGTCATGATCGACCGCACGATGGCCAGCCCCAGCCCGGTCCCCCCTTCGGAGCGGGCGCGGCTGCTGTCGACGCGGTAGAAACGCTCGAACAGGTTCGGCAGGTGGTGCGCTTCAATCCCCGGACCCGGGTTGCCCACCGACAGCGAGACTTGCTGCCCGTGGGTTTCCACCTGCAACGACACCGTGGAAGCGTGCGGGGTATGCCGGATGGCATTGGACAACAAGTTGGAAATCGCCCGCTGAATCATCAGGCGGTCGCCATGCACCGAGGCATCACCGTGAAGGCTCAGGCTCAGTTGCTTGTCTTCGGCACTCAACGCAAACAGTTCCATCACCCGGCGTGCTTCAGCGGCCAGGGACACGGGCGCAAACGAAACCCGCGCCGCCGGGTGGCTGACCTGTGCCAGGAACAGCATGTCGGAAACGATCCGCGCCAGCCGCTCCATTTCTTCGGTGCTGGATTCCAGCACCGCCTTGTACTCCTCGGGCGGGCGCTCCCGGGACAACGTCACCTGGGCCTTGCCCATCAAGTTGGTCAGTGGCGCGCGCAGTTCGTGGGCCAGGTCATCGGAGAACTGCGACAGCTGCTGCACACCGCCATCCAGGCGCTGCAGCATGAAATTGATGCCCTGCGCCAACTCGCCCAACTCGTTGGGCAAGTTATCCACAGCCAGGCGGTGGGTCAGATCCTGTGTGGTGACCTTGGCCGCGACGCGGCTGAACTGTTGCAGCGGTGCGAGCCCGCGTTGCACCACCCACCACGCGCCGATGCCGATCAGCAGCAACAGCAGCGGCAGGGCGATCACCGTGGAACGCAGGTAAGCACTGAGCAATGCCTGATCGTCCATGCGGTCCAGGGACAGCAGCACCCGCACGCGTTCGCCGCTGGACAGGCGCATCAGGCTGGAGGCGCTGAGCACCTGGTTGCCGTTGCTGTCGTCCCAGTTCAGGTAACCGAGGGTCTGGCGTGGTGCGAAGTCGGTCAGCAACGGTTCCTGTGGCTTGGCACCGACGCTCAGCAGCACCGCTTCATCGGGTGCGGTGCCGACGATGGTCAGGTAGAAATTGTCATGCCCCATCACCAGGTCCATCAGCGAATGCGGGCGGGCTTTTATGTCGCGGGTGTCCAGGCCGAGGGCGAGGCTGTGCTGGATCTGCTCCATCTTGCTTTCCAAGCCCTTGCGCGCCAGCTTCTCAAGCTCGTGGGTCAGCGCCAGGTAGGCCAGTGTCGCGAGCAGCACCACCAGGCCCGCGCCCATCAGGCTCACCGTCAGCCCGAGGCGCATCGACAGGCTGCTGGCTTTCATTGGCGGGCCTCCAGCACATAGCCCACGCCGCGAATGGTATGGATCAGCTTGACGTCACTCTGGTCATCGACCTTGGACCGCAGGCGGCTGATGGAGACCTCCACCACGTTGGTGTCGCAGTCGAAATTCATGTCCCACACCAGGGAAATAATCTGCGTGCGGGTCAGCACTTCGCCGGACTGACGCATCAGCACATGCAGCAGCGCGAACTCCTTGGTGGTCAGGTCAATGCGCCGGGTGCCGCGATAGGCGCGGTGGCGGCGCGGGTCCAGTTCAAGGTCCGACACGCGGAAGACTTCCGGCACCGGTATGTGCTCGCTGCGGCGCAACAGCGTGCGCACCCGGGCCAGCAATTCGGGGAATTCGAAGGGTTTGACCAGGTAATCATCGGCGCCCATGTCCAGGCCCTTGATCTTGTCAGTCAGCCGGCCACGGGCTGTGAGCATCATCACCCGTTGGTTGCTGTCGCGGCGCAGTTGCTCAAGCACTTCCCAGCCGTCCTTGGCCGGCAGGTTTACATCGAGAATCACCAGTTCATAAGCGTGTTGCCCGGCCAGGTGCAGGCCGTCCACGCCGCTGGCGGCGCAGTCGACCACGTAACCGCTTTCGGTCAGGCCCTGCTGCAGGTAGGCGGCGGTTTTTTGCTCGTCCTCAACCACAAGGATACGCATGGGGGTTTACCTTTTACTGATAGAGAGAGACTGAAATTCGAATTTTCCGAAGCCTGAAGGCTGAAGTAGCTACAGGGTCAATCAGCCAGTTTGTGACTGGTTGTTGCGTTGCAGAACGGGCGGGCAAAAAAAACGCCCCATCCGGGGCGTTAAAAATTCATCTCTTTCCAAAGGAGCTACACAAAAGCTTCAGAGATGAATGTGCTCGGTGTGCGCCGTTCAGATCGACTGCTTCTGTGCGTCGGCGGGCGCGGTCTCGGCCACGGACTGTTCACCGTGGACCTGCTGCTGTTGCTGGCGGAACTCGGCGAGGAACTGCCGGGAGCGGTCGGCGCCGTCGTCGGCGAATGCGAGGGTGGAAGTGGCGCCGAGAAAACTGATCAATAACAGGTGGGATGGCTTCATGACGTGTCTCCAAATAAGGCGTGTGCCGTTAGTTGTGACCAGTATATGAAGCGCAACTTAACGAGAAGGTGAGGCGCATATTACAGTTCTGACAGGCTTCAATTTGTGAACAGATGTTAGTCAACGGCAAATGAATGTAAGCATTTGCCGTTGTGTTCATTTACAGAATTGCCAATGGGTATTCGACAATCAACCGAACTTCTTCCAAGTCCGACTCAAAGGCACTTGAGCGAACGGTCGCCTGGCGCAAACGCAGCGACAGGTCTTTCAATTTACCGCCCTGCACCACGTACTTCGCCTCGATATCCCGCTCCCAGCGGCGTTGATCGGTCAGCGGGTCGCCGGCCGCGTCACGGCGCATGTACACGCTGTTGGCGTTGCTGTAGTCGGCGCCGGTACCTTTGCCATAGCGGGTCATGAAGGTCAGGCCAGGAATGCCGAAGGCCTGCATGTCGAGGTTATAGGCGAGCATCCACGAGCGTTCCCTGGGCGAGTTGAAGTCGCTGTACTGGATCGAGTTGTTGAGGAAGATCGAGTCCGACATGCGCAGGTAGTCAAAGTCGTCATCGCCGTTGTTGCGCTGGTGCGACAGGGCCAGGCTGTGGGCGCCGACCTTGACCCCGAGCCTGGCGCTCCAGATGTTGTTATCGAACTCGCCAAGGCGTTTCTTGCCCTCGTCCGCGGCCTTGTAATAGTTGAAGTCGCCAAACAGCGACACGTCATCGTTCAGCGGGTAGCTGGCGGCGCTGCCGAAGTAGTACTGGTCCCAGGCATCCTTCAGGCGGCTGGTGTACAGGCTGACGCTGAGGTGTTTGTTCACCTGGTAGTCGCCGCCGGCATAGCCGATCCAGGGTGAATCCACCTTGCCCGCATAAAACGTCGCGAAGCCTTTATCCATGCCGCTTTGAGTAGGCTGGCTCATGCCGCTCAAGTGCCCGGCCTGCAAGCTCAAGCCGTCAATGCTGGTGTTTTGCGCGGTGACGCCACGGAAGCTTTCCGGCAACACCCGCGAGTCGCCGTAGGCCACCACCGGGGTCAGCGGGAACACGTCACCGGCCTTGATCACGGTATCCAGCAGACGCACTTTTACCGCGCCGCCGAGCTTGCTGTAGCCATCCTCGGGGTGGTTGTCGCTGTCTACCGGCAGTACGCCGAACGAGCCCTTGCCGCCGCTGCGGCCGGTGCCGGAGTCGAGTTTCAGGCCATACATCGCAAACGCATCGAGGCCGAAACCCACCGGACCCTGAGTGAATCCGGATTCGAACTTGCCGATAAAACCCTGGGCCCAGGCTTCGGAATAGCCATTGCCGGTGGGGCTCGACTGGCCCTTGCGGTCATCGCGGTTGAAGTAGAAGTTGCGGGCCAGCACGTTCAAGGTGCTGCCTTCGATAAACCCTTCGGGTTTTTCTTCCACGGCCATGCCTGACAGCGGGGTGAGCCCCGCCAGGGCGGCAATCATGGAGAGTGAAAATGTGCGGTTAGTGCTCATGTAGCGCTCCTCGGTAGTGGCAGCTATCAGCTTCTTATCGATGGGGCATTCTTGTTGTGATGGTGCCCGGGCAGATAGTTGCAAACACGAGATAACGGCGAGGTGGCGCACAGATTACAATTTTGGAATTTCAATAAAACATAACGGATAAGTAATCTTTCGGTGAACTTTGCGACAGGCTTGGTTAGTTATTCTTGCTCTGAACTTTTAATTCAATAAGTCAGACGAGGACGCCCTCATGAATACCCTGAAAACCACTGTCGCTGCATTGGCCCTGATCGTTTCCGCCGGCGCGATGGCCGAAGGTGGAGGCGACCGCACCTTCGCCCAATTGATGCAAAACAATGAGCAAGCCATGGCCGCCTACGCCGCCAGAAAGGGCAAGCCTGCGCCCGAGGTGATGGTGTATCGCTACGGCATGAAGCTGGACATTGCCAGGGTGGTGAATGTCACGCCGCCGATCCGCTCGTGCAGCGCGGTGCCGTCACGCATGACCTACGAAGACTCCACCGGCAAGCTCAACACGCTCCACTACCAAGTGATGGGCATCTGCCGTAACAACGGCAGTTGAGGGGCTGAAAAAATATAGTTGGGCAATGGGCTAAAGCTCTCTTAAGAAAATGCCGGCAGCGCCGATGCAGGTCAGATCCCGCCCTCATTTGCCCACCGGTGCCTCCATGTTCAACACCCGTCTCAAGCAGGAGCTGTCTGCTCTTCGCGAAGAATTATCCAGTTTGCAGCAGGTCAAGGAGAGCCTGGAAAGCGAAATGATGGCCCTGACCCTGGATCCCGAAGGGCGCATCGAGTCCGTCAATGCCATCTTCCTTCAAGAGATGGCTTACCAGGCAAGCCAGCTGCAAGGCCGCCTGATCGAGGATCTGGTGCCGGCGCACGTCAAGCACGACACCTTTCAACTGCGCTTCACGAACGCCCTGGTGCGTGGCGAACACTTCGCCGGTTCCGTACGCCTGATGCGCGGCAACGGCAATGAGGCGTGGCTGCGCTCCATCGTGCAACCGGTGCGTGGCAGTGACGGGCGTATCAAGCATATTTCGATGTACTCCAGCGACCTGACCCGCACTATCGAGGCGTCCCGCGAGCACGAAAACCTGATCACCGCGCTGGTGCGTTCCACGGCAGTGATCGAGTTCGACCTCAACGGTAATGTACTGACGGCCAACGACCGTTTCCTCAACGGCATGGGTTACAGCCTGGCGCAGATCCAGGGCAAACATCACCGGATATTCTGTGAGCCGCAGGATGCCGGCAGCGTCGAGTACCAGCAGTTCTGGAAGCGCCTGAACGCCGGTGAATTCGTCGCGGGGCGCTTCAAGCGGGTGGACAGCCACGGGCGGGTGGTGTGGCTGGAGGCTTCGTATAACCCGGTGCTCGACGCCAACGAGCGGCTGTACAAAGTGGTCAAGTTCGCCACGGTGATCACCGACCAGGTCAACCAGGAACAGGCCGTGGCCGACGCGGCCAACATCGCCTACAGCACCTCGCTGCACACCGACAGCAGCGCCCAGCGCGGCACCACCGTGGTCACCCAGGCGGTGGAGGTGATGCGCGACCTGGCCAAGCACATGGAGCAGGCGGGTGAGGGCATTGAAGCGCTGAACGCCCAGTCCCAGGTGATTGGCAGCATCGTCAAGACCATCAGCGGCATCGCCGAGCAGACCAACCTGCTGGCGCTCAACGCCGCCATCGAAGCCGCCCGTGCCGGTGAGCAAGGCCGTGGTTTTGCGGTGGTGGCCGATGAGGTTCGGCAACTGGCGTCGCGTACCAGCAAAGCCACCGAGGAAATCGTCGGCGTGGTGCGCCAGAACCAGGACATGGCCCGCGATGCAGTGGCGCTGATGACCGATGGCCGCCTGCAGGCCGAGCAAGGGCTGGCATTGGCGGCCGAGGCGGGCACGGTGATCGTCGAGATCCAGGACGGCGCCCAGAAAGTGGTCAGCGCTGTAGGGCAATTCGCCAATCAACTGAGCAGCTAGTCACCCGGGCTCATGCTTGAGGTATCGTAGGTTTTTTTTCCGAGCCTTTCGTCCATGAGCCCTAACCATCGCCGTCCCGTCCCGCTGTCCAAGGCCTACCGCTTGCTCAACCACGGCCCGACCGTACTAATCAGCGCCGCGCACAACGGCCAGCGCAACATCATGGCCGCGGCATGGGCGATGCCGCTGGATTTCGAGCCGCCCAAAGTCGCCGTCGTGCTGGATAAGGCCACCTGGACCCGGCAACTGCTCGAAGGCGCCGGCACTTTCGTGCTCAACGTACCGTGTGCGGCCCAGGCCGATATCGTGCAGACCGTGGGCAACACCACCGGCAGCGAGACCGACAAGTTCGCCGCATATGACTTGCAGACGTTCAGCGGCGAACACACCGAAGCGCCGATGCTTGAAGGCTGCGTGGCGTGGCTGGAATGCCGCTTGCTGCCGGAACCGCATAACCAGCAGACCTACGATCTGTTCCTCGCCGAAGTGGTGGCCGCCCAGGCTGATGAGCGCGTATTCAGCGACGGTCGCTGGCATTTCGAAGGGCAGGATGCGCTGCGTACCTTGCACCATGTGGCGGGCGGGCATTTCCTGACGATTGGTGAGCCGATTGATGGGCGACAGCTTTAAGCCCAGTGCCAATTCTTCCGGTAAAGCCTGGTTTTGTGGCGAGGGAGCTTGCTCCCGCTGGAGCGCGAAGCGGTCCCATTGTTTCCTGCCAATACACTTGGTCGGTAGATATACGACTGCTGCGCAGCCGAGCGGGAGCAAGCTCCCTCGCCACAAAGGTTGTGTTACCACTGGCTTTTGCTGAGCGCCTCGGCAAACGCCATCAACTTCGGCGAGTACTGCCGCGATGGCGGATACACCAGCGATATCGCCCGACTGCGCCCGGCAAATTCCTCCAGCAAGGGCACAAGGCGCCCGGCCGCCAGATCTTCCCGCACCGCAAAGTCCATCACCTGGGCGATGCCGAATCCGCCCAGCGCGCCGTCCACCAGCGCATCGCCGATATCAAAGATCAACCGCCCCTCGACACTCACGTCCTGCACCCTGCCATCGAGCATGAACTGCCAGTCCACCAGCCGGCTGGTACGCAGGTTACGTACGGTCAGGCAATTGTGGTCCTGGAGTTCATCGACGGTCTGCGGCGTACCAAAACGCGCGAGATAAGCCGGGGAGGCGACGGTGACCCAGCGCAGCGGTGGCAGTGCCCGGGCGATCAGGCGTTGGTCCTGGATGTCGCCGGTGCGCAGCAAGGCGTCAAAGCCTTCGTCGACGATGTCCACCAGGCGGTCGGTCATTACCGCTTCAATGCGCAGGTCGGGGTATTGCAGGGTCAGCTCGCCGATCACCGGCATCACCACCTTGCGGCCAAACAACGAGGGCGTGCTGATCTTCAGCAAACCGGACGGTGAGGCACGGCGGTCGAGCATTTGCCGCTCGGCTTCGGCCAGTTCCGCCAGCAGCGGCGCGCTGCGTTCATACAGCATCTGCCCGTCGGGCGTGAGGCTGACGCTGCGGGTGTTGCGTTGCAGCAGGCGCACACCCAGCTGGTTTTCCAGCCGGGAAATGGCCCGGGACAAGCCCGATTGGGTCAGCCCCAGGTCTCCGGCGGCGCGAGTGAAACTGCGGGTTTCGGCGACGCGCACCAGCAGGCGAACAGCATTCAGATCCATGATTAAAGTCATTACTGAAAGAGTGATAGGGGTATTTATCATCTGTTGGGCATGAAAGAAACTGGCGCCTCTCATTTTCAGGCAGGACGCTGTGATGTCTTCTTCTCGACCCTCTGGCTGGATGCTGTTGCTGCTGGCAACCGCGCAACTGATCATCGCCCTCGACGCGACCATCGTGTTTGTCGCGCTGCCGCAAATCGGCAGCCACCTGGGGTTTTCTGCCCAGCAATTGCAGTGGGTGGTCAGTGCCTACAGCGTGGCGTTTGGTGGCTTCCTGTTGCTGGGCGGTCGGGCGGCGGACCTGTTGGGCAAGCGGCGCTTGTACATGCTTGGCCAGTCGCTGTATGCGCTGTCTTCCCTGGCGGCGGTGCTCGGTGGCAGCGCCTTGCTGCTGGTGCTGGCGCGGGCGGTGCAGGGTGTGGGCGGGGCGCTGTTGTTCCCGGCCACGCTGGCGCTGATCAACACCCACTACGCCGAAGGGCCCGCGCGTAATCGGGCGTTTGCCGTGTGGAGCGCGGCGTCTGCGGCGGGCCTGGCATTGGGCGCGTTGCTCGGCGGCGTGCTGACCCAGGCCTGGGGCTGGGAAGCGGTGTTCCTGGTGAACGTGCCATTGGCCGGTGCCTGTGCCCTGGCGGCGCGCTACTGGATTCCCGCCGATGGCGAGCGGGCCCGCGGGCGCAACTTTGATATCAGCGGTGCGTTGACCGTGACGCTGGGCGGCACCTTGCTGGTGTTCTCCCTGGTGCAGGGGCCGGAGTGGGGCTGGGCGGCGCCGTCGACCCTGGGCTGCATGGCCCTGGCGTTGGTGCTGCTCGGGTTGTTTGGGTGGATCGAACACCGGGGCCGTGATCCGTTGATGCCGCTTCGCTTGTTGGGCTATCGCGAGTTGCGCATGGCCATGGTGTTGACGGCGGTGTTCATGAGCAGCTTTGGCGTGCAGTACTACTTTTTGGCGGTGTATTACCAGCAGGTCTACGGCTACAGCGTGTTGCAGGCGGGGTTGGCGTTTTTGCCGGCGACGCTGGTGTGCACCGCGGGCATCTGGCTGGCGGAGCGTTCATTGGCGCGTCTGGGGTTGCGCAACACCCTGGTCAGCGGCCAGTTGGCGGGCGCGGTGGGTATCGCTTTGGTATGTGTGGCGTTGCCGACGGGGGCGGGGTTCTGGTCGTTGCTGCCGGGGATTTTCATCCTGAGTATTGGCCAGGGCATGACCTGGACGGCGATGTGGGTGGCCGCCGGGCTGGGCATCCGGCCGGGCGAGCAGGGCGTGGCGGCGGGCATGGCGTCCACCAGCCAGCAGATTGGCGGTGCGTTGGGGCTGGCGTTGCTGGTGTCGTTGGCGAACGCCGGTGGGTCGACGGGCGCGGCGCAGGCGGGCGGGATTGAACTGGCGTTGTGGTGGAGCGCGGCGATTGCCCTGGCGGGGGCGGTTCTGGCGTTAGCACTTAAAGAGCGCGCTATAGAGTCGGATGCGATTTCAGCAGCGACATAAATCAACTGTAGGAGCTGGCTTGCCTGCGATGGCGGAGTGTCAGCCAACAATTTATTAACTGACCCACCGCCATCGCAGGCAAGCCAGCTCCTACAGGTTGATCGCGTTTCAAGGCGGGATTTCAGCGCCCGAGCATCTTCACCCAGCGCGACGGCGGCATGCCGAAAGTGCTGCGGAACTGGCGGGTCATGTGGCTCTGGTCGGTGAAGCCGGCGGTCAGTGCCGCATCTACCAATGACTGGCCCTGGCCCAGCAGGCTGCGCACCAGGTCCAGGCGGCGCATGGTCAGGTAGCGATAGGGGCTGGTGCCAAACAACAACCGAAAATCCCGCGACAGCGCCCAGCGGTCGCGGTTGGCGTATTCCGCCATTTCATCGAGGGTAATCGGGCGGCCCAGGGCACTGTGGATAAATTCCCGTGCGCGCTCGGCGGCCCGGTAGTCGAAGGTCTTGCGATTGACCGTGATGCCCGACGCGTTATTCAGCGCCTGGGCCAAGTCAAACATCGCGTCCTGTTCCTGCAGCGGGTCAATCGGGCAATCCAGGCTTTGCAGCAACACTTCACTGGCGCGGTACAGCCACGGGTCGCTGGACAATCCGCCGGGGATGAACGGTAACGGCTTGCCGCCGAGCACCTGCTGGATCAGCGCCGGCTCCACGTAAATCATCCGGTATTTGAAACCTTCCTCGCTGCCGGCCCAGCCGTCATGCACTTCATCGGGATGGATCACCATGGTCCGCCCCGGCAGGCTGTGGGTCATGCCGCCGCGATAGTGAAAGCTCTGCACACCGAACAGGGTACGGCCGATGGCATAGGTGTCGTGGCGATGGGGGTCGAAGCCAAACCCGGCAAAATACGCCTCGATGCGCTCCAGGCCACTGGCGTGGGGCGCGCGGTGCAGCCAGTCGATATTGGTCGCCATGATGAGTTGTCGCGCAAAGAGATGGAAATACGGTAACCCAGTCTGAATCCGCTGTCTGCCGGGGTCTTGTACGATTGTGCAGGGCGGGTACCGGGCATATGATCCTTATTCCTGCACTGCCCTCGGCGGAATCCCACATGGAATTGTTCAATCCGGCCTACGCGGCTCCTCTGGTCTCGCTGGCCCTGCTCTGGACCGTCGCGGTCGTCACGCCCGGCCCGAACTTCTTCAACACCGCGCAACTGGCCGCCAGTTGTTCACGCCGCCATGGCGTGGTGGCGTCGGCTGGCGTGGCCACCGGCACCGTGATCTGGGGGCTGGCGGGTGGGCTGGGGATCAAGTCGCTGTTCACCGCAGCACCCATGTTGTACCTGGCGTTCAAGATCATCGGCGGCTGCTACCTGATTTACCTGGGCTTGAAACTGTTCCGGCGCTCGGCACCGTCGATGGCCCAGAACCTGTTGCCCGACGAACCTCGGCGTTCACTGTTCTCCGCCTGGCGCCTGGGTTTGCTGGGCAACCTGTCCAACCCCAAGGCGGCGTTGTTCGTCGCGACGATCTTTGCATCCACCATGCCGCAGTCACCGTCGCCGACGCTGCTGACCCTGGCCGTGATCACCATGGCGACCTTGTCATTCAGTTGGTACTCCTGCGTGGCACTGGTGTTTTCCAGTGAGCGGATGGCCAACGTCTATGCCCGCTCGCGCAAGTGGCTGGACCGGTTTGCCGGTGGTTGTTATGTGCTGTTCGGGGCCACGCTGGTAGCGAATCGCTGACGGCTCATGGTAAGAAGCCTTACTTTCAAACGTGAGGCCGATCATGAGCAAGCTGCGGGTAGGGATTATTTTTGGTGGCCGTTCGGCCGAGCACGAAGTGTCGCTGCAATCGGCGCGCAACATCGTCGATGCACTGGACCGTTCGCGCTTTGAGCCGATCCTGATCGGCATCGACAAGGCCGGCCACTGGCACCTCAACGACACCTCGGGCTTTCTGCTCAACGAAGAAAACCCGGCGCTGATCGCCCTCAATCAATCCAATCGTGAACTGGCCGTGGTGCCGGGCAAGGCCAGCCAACAACTGGTGGAAACCGCCAGCCAGGCCTCGTTGGAACATGTCGATGTGATCTTCCCGATCGTCCACGGCACCCTCGGCGAAGACGGCTGCCTGCAAGGCCTGATGCGCATGGCCGACTTGCCGTTTGTCGGCTCCGACGTGCTGGGCTCGGCCGTGTGCATGGACAAGGACATCAGCAAACGCCTGCTGCGCGATGCCGGGATTGCCGTGACGCCGTTCATTACCCTCAACCGTCGCACGGCGGCGCGAACCACCTTCGAACAAGCCCGGCAGAAACTCGGAGTGCCGATGTTCGTGAAACCGGCGAACCAGGGTTCGTCCGTGGGTGTGAGCAAGGTGGGCAGCGAGGCTGAATATCATGCCGCCGTAGAACTGGCCCTCGGGTTTGATGAAAAGGTGCTGGTGGAGTCGGCGGTCAAAGGCCGGGAAATCGAATGCGCCGTGTTGGGTAACGAGAATCCCATCGCCAGTGGTTGCGGCGAGATCGTGGTACGGGACGGTTTCTACTCCTACGACAGCAAATACATCGATGACCAGGCGGCCCAGGTGGTGGTGCCGGCGGATATCAGCGTTGAAGCCAGCGAGCGTATTCGTGCGTTGGCTATCGAAGCGTTTGAAACCCTGGGCTGTGCCGGGCTGGCGCGGGTGGATGTGTTTCTGACGGATGAGGGGGAGGTGCTGATCAACGAGATCAACTCGTTGCCGGGCTTTACGCGCATCAGCATGTACCCGAAATTGTGGCAGGCGGCTGGCATGAGCTACAGCGAGCTGGTGAGCCGGTTGATCGAGCTGGCGCTGGAGCGGCATGCGGGGCGTAAGGGGTTGAAGATCAGCCGCTAAAGATCAAATGTGGGAGCTGGCTTGCCTGCGATAGCGGTGGATCAGTGAATAAAATATTGACTGACACTCCGTCATCGCAGGCAAGCCAGCTCCCACACTAGATTTGCGCAGTCCTGGAAATCCACGAATACAACAACGTCTTGCGCTCCGTACTGTCATGGGTCCTTCGGCGGTAACTCGCAAATGCAGGCGAGGTGCAATACGTACACACCTCGCTCACCTCAACCTGCTCAGGTTTTATCCCTGCCGCCTCCAGCAAGATCAGCGCATACCGGCCCAAATCAAACCACGCACTCAACGCCTGCCTGGGTTCTGGCGGCTGAATTTCCGGTGCCAACAACGGCCCCGGCTGCTCAAACGTCCACGGCGCATTTCCATCCCGCCACAAATGCCCCTGGCTCGCCTGCAACTGCGCCACAAACTCGCCACTCACCTCATAACAACACGGCTTGATCGACGGCCCGATCGCAATCCGCAACTGGTCCAACGCCACTCCCTCGGCGGTAAACCGTTGCATGGCATTGGCGATGATCCCGCCTTGCAGCCCCTTCCAGCCGCCGTGAATCGCCGCGACGAGATCCCCGCTCTCCGAAGCCATCAGCAGCGGCAGGCAATCGGCGGTAATCACCGCAATCGGCTGCACATCCCGGCTGAAAACCCCGTCAGCCTCCACCGTGTTGGGCGTAAGCTCCGGGTGCCATTCAATGGTCGTGGCGCTGTGCACCTGCTTGCAGATGAACACCTCGTCGGGCCGCAATGGATCGTCAATCGTACAAAACCCATGGTCGACGCCAGCCAGGGCGCCGAGGTTATTTGCCTTGTGCACGCGCAGCTCTCCAGTGAGTCAATTCAATCCCCCAACGCTTCGCCTTCACGGCGTGGATCAGCCCCGCCGATCAACGACGCCTTGCCCTGCGCATCGCGCACCCGGACGATCGCCTGGGCGCCGCTGGTCATGTCGATTTCGCTCAGGGCGTGGCCCTTGTCCTTCAGTGCCTGTTTCAGCTGAGCACTGAACAACCCGGCTTCCAGCTCGGTCGCGCCGTTGCGGCTGCCGAAGTTGGGCAGGCCGACGGCCGCTTGCGGGTCGAGGTTCCAGTCGAGCATGGCCACCAGGGATTTGCTCACATATTCGATGATCTGCGAACCGCCCGGCGAACCCACCGTGGCCACCCACTCACCGCTCTGGCGATCAAACACCAGGGTCGGTGCCATCGACGAACGCGGGCGCTTGCCCGGCTCGATCCGGTTGGCCACCGGCTGGCCGTTCTCTTCGGGGATGAAGGAGAAGTCAGTCATCTGGTTATTCAGCAAAAAGCCCTGGACCATTACATGGGAACCGAATGCGGACTCCACCGTGGTGGTCATCGACACCGCGCCACCCACGTCATCCACCGCCACCACTTGCGAGGTGGAAATGCGCAACGGCGAGCGATCCGGCGCGTAGGCCACTTCAATTCCCGCAGGCTTGCCCGGCTTGGCGACGCCCATGCTGCGCTCACCGATCAATGCGGCACGGCCGGCCAGATAGTCCGGCGCGACCAGCCCGGCCACCGGCACCGGCACGTAGTCGGAATCCGCCACGTACTGGGCGCGGTCGGCATAGGCCAGGCGGTCGGCCTCGGCGATCAGGTGCACCGCTTCGGGCACCGGTTCCAGGCCGGCCGGGGAGTCGTTCTTCACCGGCTTCAACAGCCCAAGCGTCATACGCGGGTCGCGGGTTTCCAGGGCCTGCAACGTGCCGAGGATCTGCGCAATGGCGATCCCGCCCGACGACGGCGGCGGCATGCCGCAGACTTTCCAGCGCTTGTAGTCGGTGCACAACGGCGCCCGCTCAACTGCGCTGTAGCCCTTGAGGTCGGTCAGCGTCAGGCTGCCGGCGTTGCTGTTGCCCTGCACCTTGCGGGTGATTTCTTCGGCAATCGGGCCGTAGTACAGCGCGTCCGGCCCTTCCTTGGCGATGCGCTTGAACACGTTGGCCAGCGCCGGGTTTTTCAGCAGCGTACCGGTGGCCTTCGGGCTGCCGTCGGCATTCAGGAAGTACGCGGTCATTTCCGGCGAGCGGCTGATGTGGCGGTCAGCGGCAATCAGGCTGTGCAGGCGCGCAGAGATCGGGAAACCCTCTTCGGCCAGGCGAATGGCCGGCTCAAACAGTTTGGCCCATTGCAGGTGGCCGGTCTTTTTATGGGCCATTTCCAGGGCACGCAACACCCCCGGGGTGGCCACCGAACGCCCGCCAATCTGCGCCTGCGGGAACGACATCGGCGTGCCATCGGCGTTGAGGAACAACCGCTCGGTAGCGCCCGCCGGTGCGGTTTCGCGACCGTCGTAGGCGTGCACCTGCTTGCCGTCCCACAGCATGATGAATGCGCCGCCGCCGATCCCGGAGGACTGCGGCTCCACCAGGGTCAGCACGGCCTGCATGGCAATCGCTGCGTCGATGGCCGAGCCGCCCTTGCGCAATATCTCGCGCCCGGCTTCGGCGGCCAGCGGGTTGGCGGCGGCGGCCATGTGGCGCTCGGCGTGGCGGGGGCTCATGTCGGTGCGATAGCCCGAGCCGAGCTCCGGGGCGGGCGGCAGTTCCGGCGCGGTGGCGCTGTGGCAGGCGGCGAGGGTGAGGGCGGCGGTGATCAGCGAGAGGGTGAAAAGGCGTTGGCGGTGAAAAATCGAAAACACGCGATGACTCCGTTCATTTGAGAATGATCTGTTGTCCGTGGGGAGGGAATGTACCTCAGTGGTTTGCAGGTTGGGAGATTGATCTGTATTTGGTTGCGCGGTACAACTATGTCCTTCGTCATTCGGGCAAGAGGTTTCCCCCCGTGAACCGTTCCAAGCCAGACCTTATCGATCAGATCCGCTGTGCCTCGCGTCTTATGGTGCGAGAGCTGGGCTTCATGCAGCCGAAGTTGGCGGCCAGCAGTTACCCACCGTCATCGGTGCACACGATTGTTGAAATCGGCGAGCGTGGCGCGCTGACAGCGGCTGAACTGGTCATGTTGCTGGGGCTGGAAAAGTCGTCGGTGAGCCGCATGGTGCGCAAGCTGGTCGAGGCGGGCGAGCTGGAAGAGTTTGCCAACGAGGACGATGCCCGTTCGAAAAAGCTGCGGCTCACCACACGAGGCCAGAAGACGTTACGCGACATTGAAACGTTTGCCCGGCGCCAGGTGGGCGAGGCGATTGGCGACTTGTCCAGCGAACAGCAACAGGCCGTCAGCCGCGGGCTCGATCAGTACGCCGCAGCCCTGCAAACCCAACGTACCGGCGCCCGGCAGCCGAGGCACTACCGCATTGCCCATGGCTACCGGCCAGGCATCATCGGGCGTATCGCGCAGATGCACGCCGAGTACTACGCCCAGCATGCGAATTTTGGCCAGCCGTTTGAAAGCCTGGTGGCGGCGGACATGGCCGAGTTGATGGGGCGCATGGCCAACCCGCGCAACCAAGTCTGGGCAGTGCTGGACGCAGAGCAGATCGTCGGTTCGATCGCGATTGATGGCGAGGGCGAAAACGGCGAGGCGATCCTGCGCTGCTTCATCCTCGACCCGTCTGCCCACGGCCAGGGCTTGGGTAAACGGTTGTTGAAAGAGGCGCTGGATTTCTGTGACGGGCACCGGTTCCCGGCGGTGCGGCTGTGGACGTTCAAGGGCCTGGATGTGGCGCGCAAGCTCTATGAAAACGCGGGCTTTGTGCTGGAGTCGGAACAGGAGGGGCAGCAGTGGGGCAAGTCTGTGGTGGAGCAGTGTTTTGTGCGGCAAGGGATTTGACATACAGCGCCCCAGTAAGAGGCGCTCAGTGCTGATGCCGGTAGCGGGGAATGTTATGCGTCACCTTCTTGTGGTTCGCCAGCCAGGCTGGCGTTCACATAATTCTTACCCGGGCACGGCTATGATGCTCGTCCTTATGCAATAAGCCTGACAGGGCGACCCATTATGAATGTGAGCGTTCTCTACGCGTTGGCGGCGGCGGCGTTGTTCGGCGCCAGCACTCCGCTTGCCAAGCTCCTGGGGGTGGATACTCCGCCCATCCTGTTGGCCGGGCTGCTCTATCTGGGCAGCGGCCTGGGCCTGGCCATCGTTCGGTTTGCTCGCGACCACGGCTGGAAACGGCCCGGGCTTGCAGCCGGAGAGTGGCCCTGGTTGGTGGGCGCCATTGTCTTTGGGGGCGTGCTTGCGCCTGTGGCGCTCATGTACGGGCTCACCCGCACAGCGGGCGCCACCGCATCGCTGATGCTCAATCTTGAGTCGGTGCTCACGGCCGTGCTGGCGTGGGTCGTGTTCAAAGAGAACGCAGATCGCCGCATCGTGATCGGCATGATCGCTATTGTTCTGGGTGGGATCGTTTTGTCATGGCCGCAAGGGACAGCGACGGCTCATGATTGGACGGGGCCGTTGGCCGTGGCTTTCGCCTGTTTTTGTTGGGCCATCGACAACAACCTGACCCGTAAGGTCTCTGCCTCGGATGCGCTGTTTATCGCCGGCAGCAAAGGCTTGGCGGCGGGTGTGGTCAATTGCTGTTTGGCGTTGGCCATCGGGTCGCAACTGCCAGCGGTGGCCACGCTCGGGTCAACCATGGTGGTTGGGCTGCTTGGGTATGGCGTGAGTCTGGTGCTGTTTGTGCTCGCTCTGCGCGGGCTTGGCAGTGCGCGCACCGGCGCCTATTTTTCCACGGCTCCCTTCCTGGGCGCGGTCATCTCGATCCTGATCCTGGGCGAGTCAGTTTCGCTGATGTTCTTGCTCGCGGCCGCCTTGATGGCCATCGGGGTGTGGATTCATCTGATGGAACATCATGCGCACGAGCATCAGCACGATCCCCTCATGCACGGTCATCGCCATACACACGATGAGCACCACCAGCATGTGCATAACTTTGCGTGGGACGGTACCGAGCCACATAGTCATGCCCATGAGCACGCACCGATCCAGCACAGTCATGCGCATTTTCCCGATGTGCACCATCGGCATAAACACTGACGTCTGTGGGGCAATAGGGCGGTTTACTTTTCTTCAGGCATAAAAAAACGGCCTACCTTTCGGTAAGCCGTTTTTAGTACTTGGTGGTACACAGTCATTTGAACTGGTTTTGTAATTGGCTGTAATTAAAGAGTTTTTTGATTCCATGTTAAATAAGGCATACAAGTAGGCATACAAGCTGCATGTTTCTGTCTGCTGTCCTCTCGGTATCCCCGCTTGGTAAAGCACCACCAGATGGTCAGTGGAGTAACCCCATTAGTGCGGATATCCTCGTTTACCAGGGCTGTCGTCATCTCAATCCACGTTTCTCATCGACCTGGGAACTAGAAAGGAAGCTAAATGAAAGTTATCGATTTTGTGCACAACTATCCTGATGGATTCGGGGGGTTAGATCGCGGTATGTGCCGGGTGAGATCATTTGTGACAGATGCAGGGACTGTAGTCTTGCTTACCGAGCTGGATCGAAAAAACGACGGCATGTCAGTCAGTAATGCGATCGAGCGGATCATTCCAGACCTTCAAAAGTTGGGCATTGTCTTAGGGGTGGCGATTTATATTGACCACGATGAACGTAAAGATCCCCTTGATGACAGGTTTGAAATTGTGAGCCTGAGCTCCCTACGAGGGGCGCAGTGGAAGTCCATAAGTAGACCAGCAGCATTGGAGCTGTTGGGATGTGAACCCGAAGAGCTTGATGAGCGAAGCGAGCAGAACCACCGGATCATTTATCGAGCGGATCAATTGCGCTATTCACGTGACCCATTCATCGACTCTCCTTGGCAGCAAAGTCAATCGACAATCAAGCGGCGCCTCGAAATAGCAGAGTCCATGGTGTCCAGGGCAGAGATTGAAGAGCTAATTGAAACCGGAGCTGGAGAGCGAGAGATTCAACGTCTTTTGAAACGAGATCTCTCAATTTTTGGTGAGGCCTATGCAAAGCCTGACGATGAGTACATATGCTTTGCAGAGTTTCCAGTCGGTGATGGACAGGTGGACTTCGTTGTGTTTACGGGTCGATCTCGCATGGATGTGATTCTAATAGAGGTGAAGGGTGCGAATTTCAACCTGCTAAATGCTGACCACTACAAGGCGTTCAACCACAAAGTAAACCAAGCAGCAGCTCAGATCAGGGATCGAATTAGCCATATCTACAAAGGCGGCTCGTCTTTTAGGGATCATGTCCATTCTCTTAGGGAGCGAGCGGAGAGTGGGGAGCAGGTCCACAGTGCATTTGTTGGGCCGTACGGTCGGCTTCAGGTTGATCCTCAGAAAGAAATCAACATCCGGACGGTCCTCATAGGTGGGAGGACTGTCGATGACCGGTTGGAGAGCGATAAGAGATACGCTTTTGAACGTGAGATGGTGCCGCCGATTCGAGTTGAGTCATGGGATACCTGGGTGCGCAGGCTCCAGCGACCCTGATTGCAATAGCTTCTCCTCCAGCTTCAGAAAGTCGCTGGGGACCCTGAGGAGTTAACAAGTACACGGGGCATGAAACCCGCGGGATCGTGGTAGCGGCAATCACACCAGCTTACTGAAATTTCAATGTTGAAATTGAAAGGATCTTGAACAAAAAAGGGCATCGTTACCGTATTGGTAACGGTACTCGTAGAAGGCTGAGAGGGTAGGGCATATGCACAGGTGAACTGGAGTTCACCAGATTCACCTGTTCACTAAGCCGGGTGCCCTTCCGCTAACACGGTCCCGCGGGTTTCACGCCCCGTATCTAATCAACCCTGCAGGGGCCCCCTGGGAATCTCAAGCGGGAGAGACATGAGCATGACCCACATCGCTGAAGGTTGAGCCACTTACGGGGCTAGGGGGCTGAAAATTGGTGTTACAGGTGTTACAGGTGTCACGATGTTTATTATTCTATTGATTTATAAGTATTTTTTTTGAGTTACACCTCTGTGCATCGCACCCAGATTGAAGTGTTACAAGCGGTACGGGTGTTACATCGGATGGCATTTTGAGCTGGCCGCTTGCAGTGTTTGCTTATGTTTAAATTAGGGCCGCTTCCCGCCAATAGCTTACGCTGGTGAAATGAGGTGTTGACCCTTAATTTATTTTGAAAGACCGCGATGCTTCCGGTCATTTTTACTCTCGATTTAGTTACTATCCAGAGCATCTCAAGGATTTTAAAGGTCAGGAAATGGATTTCACCGTCTTTATCATGCAGGTCCGGGGTACCTTGGATTGGCTTATGCCTATGATCGCGTTGATCGGCCTGCAAGGACCATGTAGACGAATTCTTGGTGCGTCTGTAGCAAGACAATCAGACCCGCCTTTGCCTTCGACGGCGCATTGCATATCGGATTGTGATTTGACTGGATGCTGCTCCTCAAACGTATTGGCTTTTTTGGGGCAGGACCTTGCTATAAGAGTTTGTGGATAAAAGACTTGTCCTTGACAGGGGGTTGTTATCCTCTGCGATTAGGAAAATTAGCTGAAATGCTTGCGACAGTTCGGAGGTTGCGTGGACGTATATGACATCAATGAAGTCTTGGACAAAGCTCCACTGCACGATGTGGCTCGGTCTCTCGGAATGGTGTTGGAACAGCGGGGCACAACCCTAAAAACTATTTGCCCGTTTCATCAAGACAGCAAACCATCGCTCAATCTCTTCCCTGCCGATGCTCAAGGACCTGCTCACTTCCATTGCTTTGCATGTGACGCGCATGGATTTGCGATTGATCTTGTAAAGCAAGTCCAAGGGGTTGAGTTCCTCCCTGCTGTTCAATGGCTAGCGAAAACATTTGGAATCAAAAGCAAGCGGCAGACTACGACTGGCCGTGCCACTGAAAAGAGTTTGAAAGAACGCGCGCTTATATTCGCTCAGAAAACCTTCGATAAGCATCACGATACCGCGCGCTTCCAAGCGTGGTGCGCTGAACGCTCTTTTGATCCTGAATTTCTTTATCGAGAGGGACTGCGATGTATCACCCACTCTGTATTAGTTTCAGAGTTGGGCGCGATGTCACATGGTGTTCGTCTCGAAATAATTGATGGACTGCTGTCACTTGGCTTTCTGGTACGACTGCGTAAGCAGACTAATTCAAGCCAACTCAAATTGACTATTCCTGATCAATTTCGGGACTACTTCCACGATGGAAGAGTCCTTATTCCGATTCGTAGTGGTCAAGGCGTCACATCGAAGATTGAAGGGTACGCAGGCCGAAGCCTTGATGCAGTGCCAGCTGAGGGGATTGCTAAATACCTCCTCAGCCCGGGTTTGCGCAAGGCAGATCAGTTGTTTAACGCGCATCAAGCACTACCGGCGGTAGCTAAGGAGCTCAAAGCAAGTCAAGCCACCGCGCTCTATTTGGTTGAAGGTTTCCTCGACGCTTTGCGGTTTCAATCTTTGGGATTGCATGCAGTTGCACTAATGGGGACCTCACTTAGCGACCCTCAGTTTGAGCAGCTCAAACAGCTAGCGGAGGATCTTCCCGCAGGGCAAGAGCAAACAGAGTTTGATGTTGTCATCATGATGGATAACGACCGAGCTGGTCTTACTGGAGCAAACCGGCTGGTGCGCCGTCTATTGGGCTGGCGTGGTGCGAGATTACGTTGGGTGGGTTTTGATCAAAATGCCGTAAATAGCTTAGGTAAGGATCCAGATACCTGCCTTCAAAAAGAAGCATCAGGAACATCTGCCAAAGAACTCTTGGATAAGTACATTTTGCCTGCAGTTGCAGTTCTGCTGGTGGCGGAACTCGAACGTACTGATGCGACCGAGCTACAAGTTGAAAGTTGGACAACGATGACTTTTTCCCGGAAGGAACGAGCTTTATTCCGGGTCGCACGAAGTATTCGTCAATTGGCCGGACGTCAGTCCTTACATCAGTTGGAAGCCTGGCTGAATGCTCATTTAAGAGGGCATGCCGGGACATGGTGGCAAGATCTTCATGATCTATTGTTAGATCAAGATATCGCTAGAGAACGTTTTAAGGCATCTGAAGTATTCTTAAACGGTCAGGCCGAACGCCTGCGTCAAGCAAGAGTGCTCGCGTACCACGGTGCGCGGCGTGGCGAGTTGCCCTGCGACGAAGAAGTCTGGCTTACACTGGACGTTAGCGCCAGACTATTTGATCAATTAGCAACTGATCGTTTGTGGCTTCCACGGTGGGAGTCTGCAGGTATATATGATGCAGTACACTTACCACGCAAGCTCAGCGCGGATGCCAAAGTGTTGGATGACCCCCGTCTAAAAGTCATGCCACATCCCGCCGATCTACATTTGCAGCAGGTCCTACTAAACGAACTGTTAACCCAGCGACATGATCAACTTACATCTGCGGGAAAAATGTTTTCTGAGTACGTCCCAGCTGTGCGCTGGTACTCCTCGCAGCAGAGACTTGAGGTCACCGGAAACGAGGATGAGCTCCTAGCTCTCGACGGTGAGGTGCCTGCACTCAGCTTTGGTTACCAGGTAGACATGGATGTTTTAGAAGGTAGGCGACCACCTTCCGATCAGGGAATGTTTAGGCCTTATGGGCAATGTTGGCGGGCGTTTATGGAGTCGCTGCACAAACAGAGTAGTGCTATTGGCAATCGTGTACATGTCTTACGCTTGGATGCGAAGCGGTACTACGATTCTATCCAGCGCTATGTTGTAAGAGATGCATTGCTAAATCCTGTAAAACAGGCGCTTATCGGAAACGGTACGGATTTCTTTTATACGTTGCTTAACAGGCCGCAAACGGAAAGTCCTGAATTAGTTGCTGAGTGCTTTGTGGACAGGTTATGCGATAGCTTATTTGCCTATAGCTACCCGGATCCAGACACTGGCGAAACAAAGTTTAGCCAAGAGTCCATAGGTATTCCGCAGGGCCCTGTTATATCGGCATACATAGGTACCATCGCACTTTTTCCTGTGGACCTGGCCGCGCGTCGTTTCATGCGCAGCCATGTTCGGCAAGGGCCAAATCAGAGCATCATGCCTCGTCTAGGTTATGCCCGTTACGTTGACGACATTGTCTTGCTTTCCGATAGCGAGGAGCTGCTGAGCGAACTGCGCCAAACACTACAGGCATCGGCCTCTAAACTCGACATTACCTTGTTGTTAAAGGGGGACTCTGTTGAATCCGGTACACCAGCAGAGATCATGCAGCAACTTAACGAAGGACGTGGGTTCGCTGCTTCTTTGCCCGCCTGGGAGCCTCCATTTGTTGGAGATGGTGAGTCTGGATGGGGACTCGGCGGCGATTTGCCCCAAATGGATCGCCAATGCGCTTTACGCCTACTTCGCCATCCTGGCTTGATGGATAACCCCTCAAAAATTCACGAAAAGATCAAAGAAGCTATATTGGCTCCAGATTTGAGACCGACTGATCTTGGACTTTGCGCCCGATGGATTTGGTGGGAGGTGGCAACTGGACTCACAGCTCAAAATGCCACCCCACAGAAGATCTGGGACAGATACTGGGATTTGTGGCGTTACGTTTGCGAAGAACATGATTGGGCGACCGAGTTTAACGTCCGAGGTTATGACTGGCTTTATGCAGTTGAGGGACTCGACAAACTTCTTGCCCCGAACCCATGGATGGAGAACGATCAGTCCCAGAGTCAGGTTCCGGGGAATCGTGCGACGCTGGTTGCATTGGCAAGCGTCGTAGGCTCAACGAATTTCTTTGATAACCTGCCACCAAGCTTGGTAAATCATATTCACATCCGTCACCGTTCTCGCCTAGTTACAATGAAGGCTCGAAGGCTGGACCGACCGCAAGAAATGCCGCCTGCCTCATCCCCTCAAGGATCTCGTCAACTCACTCGAATCGAATGGCTTTGTTTTGCTGCGGAGCAGCTTCGCGAACCCCACGCGAATGTTCATCCGATTAACCCGTTGGTACAAAGAAGGCCAGTGGGGCGTAGTGCGTCGCTCGCCCAAAAGATCTGCGATCTATTGCTGCCGGATCAAGGCCAAGATGCATCAGGAGATTTGGACGCGGCCCGAGATCTAGCCCTGGACATGGTTATACGTAACGTACAAAGTATTAGACTTAACGATGTTATAAGGTACTTTGGACACCTTCTGACAATTAACGGCGAAACGGACTCCATTACTATTTTGCCCAGTCTGCCTCTCAGTACTCAGGAAGCATTTTGGGGTTATTCGGGCATTCCTGAAAAGTATTTGCTATATCGATTCTCAAAAGGCATTCCAAAGGAGCAGGTGGTACTTTTTGGCGTGGAGCTTACTGAGGCAGAAGCACCTGTTTCAATGCCAAAAATTCTGGAGCTTAAACCCGCTAAACTAAATGAACTACTCACTCGAAGCACTACTAGCGCCCCCGTACCGTGGAAAACATTCGTAGCTACACAGGCAGGCGGTACGTGTAGAACCCACCTTGCAGCGAATCTGTTTACGTCTCTCCTTGCCCTGCAGAAACAAAGTGAGGACGCAGATGGAAATGTTGCAGTGCCGGTCGTGCAGCACCTCTTTGTGAGCACTGAGCAGGGCGGACGAAAGATACTGCACTTGTTAGCAGACCCTGTCCCTCACGTTGAGCTTGGTGTCAGCGCTTGGCATGGCGACGCAGACGGACGTCTGCGAGTAGTCAATATCCCTCATACCGGCGCAGACTTCTGGCGAGTTGGTTGGGTGGTGGCAGACGCGCTTGGGCTTGCCGTAGATATGGCTGGCGAAGGCGGAGAGCGTGATGAAACACTAGGCGAGACTAGAACCTCTGTTGAGCATTACATTTTACGGCAGCAGCTGCGGAAGCTACAGGGGGTCTACCTTTCAGATTCACAGATTTGGTCGACTGATCAAGACGGTATACCGAACACAGTAAAGCGTGCTTTGGACTTGCTCCTCGCATTCGACTCGGAGTCCTCACCCGAACAACAAACTAGACAGTTATTCGAAATGGAGGCCGAAACTCGCGCCATGGCGCTTAGGCTCCAGCAGTTTGGAATGGGGCTTCGCAATCATCTGCACGAAGTGCCATTACGTGTACTAAATCGACTCCCTCTATGGGCTTTGCAAAACCTCTGTCTAAGCGAGCAAGGCCCCGGGCTGCGTCCAGACTTCGCTCTGATGCTAGCTCTTGCGTCTGCCGTCGATTGTAAAGAGTCTGGCACAGTCGAACCCCTCGCGGGAGCATCGCAAGCATTGCGAAACTCGTTAGTTCTGGCTGCGACAGCCGTTGGACTAAGGGGATGTGTGTCCTCATTGTGGGGGGTATCGCGAGAGAGAGGTGCGCGACGTATGCCTGATAGGCTTCCAATTCCTGCGAACTGGAACCCTCCTGATGCTGTGCACAATGACCCCCAACCTGACTACACAGCGATACGCAAATGGTTGATTGAAGGAGAATGGGCAGCCCTCACAACCGCCAGTCCATGGCATTGGATGTTGGCGTTAATCGGGATACTGGAAGGCACCTGTCCACAGGCTTTCGACCTAATGCCTTTGCGAAAAATCTATTCAATGCTTTCCCTATGGCAAAGCGATCCTTCCAGTGTAGGTGAGCATGCTGTATGGCCGTACGATGGTTTACCTGCAATCTCGACAGAGAGGTGGGTAGAGCTGCTTGAGGCTCTTCCTGTTGCTATGAAAGAGTTGGATGAGCTGTTGGGTATCCACGTTGTTAGCGCCACAGCTGCTCAATATCGTCGCAACCCCAATACTGATGAATTCACAGATGCCTTCAGTGAGGAATGGTCACTCAGCAAGCCACAATATACCGGTATAGGCGCAGCGGATCGGGTGGCGCGTGTTCGCAGTGGCGCTCGCAACCTTAGCGTATGGAGCGAGGTGCGCAGGAAAGCAGATAATGAGCTGCTATCGGTTCATACGCTAGATCGAAAGCTCGGCGACTGGACCGGGATGGCTACTCCTGAAAGGGGTAAGCGTGTGCTGCCCGACGTAACAATCACCGCACCTAAAGCTACGGCTGAAAACGCAACTTTTCCCCGGCCGGCCGCTGAGCAGAAGACAGATCCAACTGGTGATCAATCTCAGCCAACTAGTCGGGTCGATGCAGTCAAAGAACGTTCTGACGTAAATGATTCTAGGAATAGCGAGTCGAGTGAACCTGACTCACAAAATTTTGATATTGAGTTCCGAGCATCCCAAAGGAATTCTTGGAAAAGGCGCGGGGAGGCTAAATCTGACGCACAAATGCGGGTAGCGCTTTTTCAATGGAAGATCGTTGATACTTACTCGCATCCTCTTGCAGAGGCGGGCTTAGTTGGCTTCGACCTGCCCCTCTGGGTCAACGATGAAATCGAAGATCACTGTATTGATGATTTCAAGGATTTGAGCGAGGCTTCTAAGCAAGGGCAGGAGTACAAATGGAAAGAGCAGCGAAGTATTGAGAGCTGGCCAGAACACCGAAGAAGGGCACTACTAAAGAGAGCTCTTGAAGCTTGTACGGACTTGGGTGTTGAGCTCCTCGTTCTCCCAGAAGTATCAGTCCGACCCGATACTATTGAATGGTTAAGAGACAAGGCATTAGCCAATCATAAAAATCTTTGGGTTTTGGCCGGCACTTATAGGCAGTTTGAGCCAAGCAACTCAGATAAACATCTGATGGAGCCGCTCACTCTGTTATGGCACCCGCCGGAGGCTTTGGCACGACAACTCGGGGTGGACGAAGCTAAAACTTTCGAGTTTGTCAGGGGGAAAAAATACCGGGCGGTGGCGGCTAAGGAGTTCTTCCAACCCCAGTGGGACACGCTTAAGCCGCTCTTTTCCAAAGAGCGGCTGTTGCACGAGGTACTCGAAACGGTGGGCTGGGCATCCTTCACTGATAAAACGATGGTGGACCTAAAAGCACTTCTGACTGCCCTTGATGAAAAATCACCGGTAATGCAGTACTGCATGGAGCTAATTTGCTCGGAGCTTTTTTTGATGACCAGCCCCGCCAATATTCGCCCCCTACAGAACGAAATTGCGGCATTACTTCAACGCTTTCCCAATAAGCAAGCCGACAAGGCAAGCGAAATTGTTCTCGAGGACTTCAAGGCGTTAGGAGAGCTCCTCGATGTGGCCCAACTTAAGCGTCCTCGGCGCTCAGTGCTCCTTGTTCCGGCCGCTACGTCTCGGACCAATGACTACTGGCACGCTGGCCAAGCGAGCGTACTGGCGTCTGGTACAGCAACAGTATTCTGCAATGCAGTTTTGGATAGGGCATTTGTGGGAGGGAGCTGCTTCATTGGCATTGATGCCGTGTCGCAAGCGACAAGGCATACGGGGATAGTAAGTGCTTTGACCCCTTATCATGGGTGGCATAAGGGCATTTATTTGGGGCGTGAGTCCGACGCGCTTTCGAAGGCAGACCAAGCATTAGTTGTTGTGGATCTAGACCCTATTCATGTCGTAAGCGGAAAACCACGTCCACAATTGTTGGCCGAACCAATGTCAATGGTGGCTTACCTTCCCGTTGTTGAAATACTAGACCGGGAAAAAAACAGCCACGAATTAGCACGGCTGTTGAGCGAGAAAGTAGATTTAAAATTTCGTGGTCGACTTGGTGAGCTAATGAAGTATGTAAGCCACCGGACCAAAGATTCGAAGAAATTTTACTCTTCCCTCGAACAACTTATTGGGCGGAGGGATAGTCCGAGACTAGAAGGGCAGGAGCTTGAGGATTTCACAAAGTTTTTCTCTGACGATTATGCCGTCCGTGAGCGTTTCATTGCGTGGCAAAACGACCGTCATCAGCAGCCATCGTCATTGTCCAACCCCTTGGGCTTAGAGCCTGCTTGGCTTGATTGTTTAGTCGCGGATTTAACGGCTGGGGGGGACTTAGCTACTGTGACCGTGCCGTCCTGGACCGCCGAAGATGCGGGTCATCCGGGAGAAATGATGCCCGAGAAGTAAGGCAATGCTCGTGTAGTACATCCATGCAAAGCCGCTACTCATTATAAACGCTCTGCATTTGCGCTAGGTGATGGGACGTGACGGGGAGAGTAAACAGCCCGCGATGGCGGGCTGATTTGAGGTTACGCGGCGAGTAGTTCCTCCAGGGAAATGTTGCGGGCCATTGCTGCCAATTCGGCACGATCAAGTCTGGAATGGAAGGGCCCGAAGCGAGGTACATCAAGCCGAGACAATACATCGCCCATCCCGCCTCTTTGGTAGCTGACGGCAACTATGCGCGCGCCCAAATCCATCAGTCGCTCAGTTGCGGCATTCCATTCCTCGTCCAGTGCAGTCCGGCTTCTTGTAGCGTAATTCCCAGGACTTTTGGCCGTTTGGCTTGACCCTGAAGTACAGCCCTGGGCTGTCTAGTTCGCGGTATGTCCCGGCCTCTGGCTCCAGGCTGGAAAGTGTCGTGTCAGCGAGAGGGCGTCGCTTGATATCTGTGCGTTTCATCCTTGTATGCCTTCAGTTCAATTATTTATGAAGCATACACGTGGGCATACACGGAGGGGAAGGATAGGGATAGATAGAGGTGGACAAACAGAAACAAGAAAGCCCGCACTAGGCGGGCTTCTTGAGGTGATTCATAGACTGCTGTAGACATCTATGGATCGGTACTTGGTGGCTACACAGGGACTTGAACCCCGGACCCCAGCATTATGAATGCTATGCTCTAACCAACTGAGCTATGTAGCCAAGTGGCGCGCATTATTCGCGGAGAACGGGAATGCGTCAAGCGCTTTTTTTGAAAATTTATCTACGCTATCAACTGTTTAACGGGAAACACCGGGTTTGGTGACGAGCGGTTGGGGTTTGCGCAGGTCCCAAGGCAGCGAAGATCAAAAGGTGGGAGCGGGCTTGCTCGCGAATGCGGTGTGTCAGTCAGCAGAGGTATTGGCTGGTCCACCGCCTTCGCGAGCAAGCCCGCTCCCACATTTGATCTGCGGTGTTCTGGCGTTCGCGCGTCAGGTTTTGCGCGGGTGCAGGCACTCTATCGAGCGGTCGACCATGGCCTTGGCGATTTCCAGCAGGTGCCATACGGCGAGGACTTTCGCACGCTCGGGACTTTGCAGTTGTTCGCCACAGTCGAGCGCAGTCGCCGAGGCGCTGTGCAGCAGGTCGGCGGTGTAGAGCAGGGAGTCTTCGAAGCTGATGTCGTCGCTGATGGCGTAGAAGCTGGTCGAGGGTTGCGGCGGGTCGGTCGGCAGGTAGTGGTCGAGCGCTCGGGTGAAGGCGGCGCGGTCTTTGGCCTGGTCACGGGGTGGATCGGGGACGATCTTGAACATGGTGTAGCTCCTATTGACCTGAAGAAGCTGCCACCTTCGCTGCTAAACGTAGGGTGGCGGCTGTACGCGGGTTAGCAGACCAGTCAATAGGAAAACCGGCGCACCCGAAGGTGCCCCACGCACAGCCACCATAAAACGTGACCGTAGAACGTGTGCCTATTGAGTTCAGGCTGCTAAACCCGATCACTGAAAACCAGCGACGGACCGAAGACTAGCCACCGACTCCCCCAGGCACAAGGCCGAAAGATTCTCTAGGAAACGTCCCGCAAATTAAAGGGATTCATCTTGCTGGCCCTTTACAAACCATGACCGCTGCATCGATTCATCTACTCGTTAGCCTGCTAACGGGATAGCCTTCCTGCACCCAAAAGTGGCACATTGTCGCACCTGCACCTGTGCATCCATCTGCTGTACGGAAAACCTCCCATGGCTCTGAGCAATTCCCAGCCCTCCGTGGCTACGGCGCCTGCCGCCGGGCAAACCAGCCCGTTGGTGATGCGTGTAATCGGCGCGGTGGCGCTGGCGCATTTGATCAATGACTTGATCCAGTCGGTACTGCCCTCGATCTACCCGATGCTCAAGGCCAATTACGGCCTGACGTTCACCCAGGTCGGCCTGATCACCCTCACGTTCCAGCTCACCGCGTCCCTGCTGCAACCGTGGGTGGGTTATTACACCGACCGCCATCCCAAGCCGTACCTGTTGCCCTGCGGAATGATCTGCACGCTGGTGGGCATCTTGATGATGTCCCAGGTGGGCAGCTTCCCCCTGATCCTGCTGGCGGCGGGGTTGATCGGCATCGGCTCGTCGACCTTCCACCCGGAAGCGTCCCGCGTGGCGCGCCTGGCCTCGGGCGGGCGTTATGGTTTGGCGCAGTCGACGTTCCAGGTGGGCGGTAATGCCGGCTCGGCCTTCGGCCCGTTGCTGGCGGCGGCGATCATCATTCCGTTCGGCCAGGGCAATGTGGCCTGGTTCGGCCTGTTCGCGGTGTTTGCGTTGTTTGTGCTGTATGCGATCAGCCGCTGGTACGCCCACCACTTGAACCTGTTCAAGCTCAAACAAGGCCAGGCGGCCACTCACGGCCTGTCCAAGGGCCGGGTGCTGAGCGCGCTGGTGGTGCTGGGGCTGCTGGTGTTTTCCAAGTACTTCTACATGGCCAGTTTCACCAGTTACTTCACCTTCTACCTGATCGAGAAGTTCGACCTGTCTGTGGCCAGTTCCCAGCTGCATCTGTTCCTGTTCCTCGGCGCGGTGGCGGCGGGTACGTTCTTTGGCGGGCCGATTGGCGACAAGATCGGCCGTAAGGCGGTGATCTGGTTTTCGATCCTCGGCGTGGCGCCGTTCACCCTGATTCTGCCCCATGTGGACCTGTTCTGGACCAGCATCCTGAGCGTGGTGATCGGCTTTATCCTGGCTTCGGCGTTCTCGGCGATTGTGGTGTACGCGCAAGAGTTGGTGCCAGGCAATGTGGGGATGATCGCCGGGGTGTTCTTCGGTTTGATGTTCGGTTTTGGCGGGATCGGTGCGGCGCTGCTGGGGCACCTGGCAGACATCCACGGCATCGAGTACGTGTACACGCTGTGCTCGTTCCTGCCGCTGTTCGGGGTGTTGGCGATTCTGTTGCCGCGTACCAAAAAGGCCTGATACCAGGTCAATCGAGTCGGGCAGATATCCCTGCTGCCCAACGCTTGCGTCAAACGGGTAAATCAACTGCTCCTGCAAAGGGTGTCGGCGTTGCGCCGGTGCCCTGATTTACGCCTACAGCGGGTTGTAGGTGGCCCGCTTCAGGTGTTCGCGCGCCCGGGACAAACGTGAGCGCACGGTGCCAATGGGGATGTCCATGGCGTCGGCGGTGTCCTGGTAGCTGCCGTCGGTCTCCAGTGAGGCGTACAGCGTTTTACGCATTTCCAGCGGCAAATCCGTGATCGCCCGCAGGGTTCTTTCGAGCTTGCGGTTGACCTCGAACTGCCAGTCCAGGTTGTTGTTGTCTTCCTGCCCATGCCACAGCGCCTCATCGAACTCGCAATGCACCGGCTTGGCATACATGCGCCGAAAGTGATTGCGGATCAGGTTCTGGGCAATCCCGCACATCCACGTGCTGACGGTGGCCTGGCCGCTGAAGCGGTCTCGGCTGCGCCAGGCCTCCAGGTACGTCAGTTGCAGAATATCGTCTGCATCTTCCGGGTTGAGTACGCGTTTATGAATGAAGCGCCGGAGTTTCTTGTGGTGGTCTTCCGACAGGTTCTGGATGGAGCGGTGCGGGTCAGGTGTAAGGTGAACTAAAACATCGATAGGGATATCCATGATTTTTTCCTCAGGGTAGACACGGTCGAAATGATTTCGACGGGAACCCTCTTAGCACTGCCTGTGCCAAGGAAAAAAAATTCATAAGCAATTGATTTATATAAATAAATATCTTGTTTCCAGGCTTTTTTGTGCAAGGTTTTGCACAAGTGGCTGCGGGCGCGTGCCGATCTTTTCACATGCCCGGTATCGTCGATAAACATGGAACCGTAACGGGATTGCCAGCCACACAAGGAAACGAAACTTCCTGTCCAGGCATCTCCATGAAACTTGATCCTTCTATTGATGTGCAAAAAAACCAGAGCCTGGATCAGCCTGTTCCAGCGAGTATTGATAACCCGCCAGTTCGCCAGGCACCCGCCGGGACGGCGGTCGACAATTTCGAGGCGCTGTTCGGCCTGGAGGTTGAACTCAACAGCAAGGCCTTGAGCCGGCGTATGTTGGGGCTGGGCGTGACGCCTGTGGCGCAGTTGACACAACTCTATGAGCAACTGGGCCATCCCGCTCAGGCAACACTGGCGACCATTGCGCGCTCCATCAGGGTTCAACTGTTGCTCAAGCCCAGCCTCGAGAAGTTGCTGGAGCTGACAGGAAACGACCCGGCCCGTACGTTTGTCGTACTCAAGCAGGTGGCTGCGCAGGCACAAGCTGAAGCGCGTACCTCCGAGGCGGCGCTGGCCAGCGATGCCCTGGCGCGGCTGGAGGTCCGCTTCAAGCCGCAGATCCAGGCCGGCTTGAACATCGCGCAGGCCTTGCAGGCAAGCAGTGACGACCCGAGTTTGCGGCAGGCGGTACGCAGTGTGTATTACGCCAGCGTGGTCGCCCGGCAATCGCTCGCCAGCATGATGCAGGCGCTGTTGGGGTTGTTCGGTGGCGATGAGTTTGGCCGCGGGTTGAAATTGATGCGTCGGGCCCTGGCAGACGACATTGCGGCGTATTGCCCTTCGCTCCCCACCGCCCAGCTGCGCACCTTGCTGTTGGGGTTGAGCAGTTGTGGTCAACTGGGCAGTGTGCTGGCCAGCTGCCGTGACTTGATCGATCGGCTGGCCGTATTGCACCCCGAAATTGATCGGGACACCGTAGCGCTGCTGCAGCGCATTCTCGGTTACGCGGGCACGGGCATCGCGTCTGCCGAAGTCCAGCGCCTGGCCTGCGAGTTGGGTGGGCCGGCATCATCCGTCCAGATTGTTTCGCTCAATGCCCTTTACCCCGTGCTCGGGAGCCTGCCCCTGGCGTTGTGGCGCGACAGCAAGGGCCGCCAGGAAGCGTTGCACAATTTCATGGTGGTAATGGATGAGTACGCTCGCATCGAACGAGGCTCCCGGCATGTCGGCGCGCTGCCGATAAACCACTCATGAGTGCGCTGCGGGCAGTCAACGCGATACTGCTCAAGGTTGCACAACGCGCCGAGGTGCTGGGTGCGGTCGTGATCCTGGGCATTGTGTTCATCTTTATCGTGCCGTTGCCGACCTGGCTGGTGGATATCCTGATTGCCGTCAACATTTGCATTTCGTGCCTGTTGATCGTGCTGGCGCTTTACCTGCCCGGGCCGCTTGCGTTTTCCTCGTTTCCGTCGATCCTGCTGTTGACCACCATGTTCCGCCTGGCGTTGTCGATTGCGACCACGCGCCTGATCCTGCTGGAGCAGGACGCCGGTGACATTGTGGAGGCCTTCGGCAACTTCGTGGTGGGGGGCAACCTGGCGGTGGGGTTGGTGATCTTCATGATCCTGACCATCGTCAACTTCCTGGTGATCACCAAGGGTTCGGAGCGTGTCGCCGAAGTGGCGGCGCGCTTCAGCCTGGATGCCATGCCCGGCAAGCAGATGTCCATCGACAGCGACTTGCGTGCCGGCCTGATCGATGGTGGACAGGCGCGCGACAAACGCGAGCAGTTGTCCCGTGAGAGCCAGCTGTTCGGGGCGAT
Source organism: Pseudomonas sp. D8002 (assembly GCF_013385695.1). Taxonomy (NCBI): domain Bacteria; kingdom Pseudomonadati; phylum Pseudomonadota; class Gammaproteobacteria; order Pseudomonadales; family Pseudomonadaceae; genus Pseudomonas; species Pseudomonas sp. D8002. The sequence goes on along the minus strand of NZ_JACAPM010000055.1, from coordinate 68,698 downwards.
GGACGGGGCCATGAAGTTCGTCAAGGGCGATGCCGTGGCCGGGCTGATTATCGTGGTGATCAACTTGCTGGGCGGGTTCAGCACCGGCATGTTCCAGCATGGCATGAGCGCCGCCGACTCCATGGCGCTGTATTCGGTACTGACGATTGGCGATGGCCTGATTGCGCAGATTCCCGCACTGCTGATCTCCCTGACCGCCGGCATGATCATTACCCGTGTGGCACCGGCCGGGGCGAATAAAGGGGCCAATAACATGGGCGCCGAAATCGCCCGGCAAATGACCAGTGAGCCCAAGAGCTGGATCATTGCTTCGATCGGCATGCTGGCTTTTGCAGCGCTTCCGGGCATGCCGACGGTGGTCTTTATCCTCATTTCGCTGATGACGGGCTCGCTGGGTTATTACCTCATGCGTCAGCGTCAAAAGCAGGACGCGCCCGCAGATGCGGCGGCTGACGCCGTCCCGGCGGAGATAAACGGTGACGAAGACCTGCGCGCCTTTGATCCATCCCGGCCTTACTTGCTGCAGTTTTCATCGGGCCTGCAGGGCTCTGACCGAACAGCGCAAGTGGTTCATGGCATTCGCCAGGCCCGAAACCGCCTGGTTGCCCATATCGGCCTGACACTGCCGCCGTTTAACGTCGAGTTTATTCCCGCCTTATCCGACGATGAGTTTCGCTTTTGCGTGCACGAAGTCCCTGTGATCAAAGCTACCTTCGGTGATCGGGTCGCGGTGGAATCGGCGGCGCTGGGCGTCGAGCCACAAGCAGGTACCCAGGGTCTGGCGGAGCGAGACGAGCAAGACTGGTTATGGTTGGCGCCCGATGATCCGCTGCTCGACGATGCACAGCTTGAACGCCATACCGCCCATGACTTGATCATCGAGCGCATGACACGCGCGATGCTGCTCAGCGGGCCGCAGTTTCTCGGTATCCAGGAGTGCAAGTCGATTCTCAGCTGGCTCGAGTTCAACCAGCCGGAGCTGGTTCAGGAGCTGCAGCGGATCATGCCGCTTTCGCGCTTCTCTGCCGTGTTGCAGCGCCTGGCCAGCGAGGGCGTTCCGCTGCGGGCGGTGCGGTTGATTGTCGAGTCGTTGATCGAGTACGGCCAGCATGAGCGTGAAGCGGATGCCCTGGCCGACTATGCGCGAATCGCCCTCAAGTCGCAGATTCTGCACCAGTACAGCGAAGCTGATGGCCTGCACGCCTGGTTGTTGTCACCGCATACCGAGAATGTCCTGCGCGAGGCGCTGCGCCAGACCCAGACCGGGGTGTTCTTTTCCCTCGACAACGACAGCAGTGCGACGCTGGTGAGCTTGCTCAAGCAAGCCTTTACCGTGCGGGCCAAGAGCAAAAGTGTGCTGCTGGTTGCGCAAGACTTGCGCAGCCCCCTGCGGACATTGCTTGTGGAAGAGTTCAACCATGTGCCGGTGTTGTCGTTTGCCGAGTTGGGCAGTTCGTCGAAGGTCAAGGTGCTGGGGCGGTTTGACCTGAGTCATGACGATCTGCTGCGTGGGGCCGTGGCATGAGTACTGTTTTGGCGATTGCGCATTGCCTTGAAACGGACGGTGCTGCGTGGGGCCGGTTGGTCCGTGCGGCCATGAGGGCCTGACAATGTTTGAGCTACGAGTACTCGATGGTATGCACCAGGGGGCGGCGCTGCCGTTGTTCGGCGAGCAGTGGAGCATTGGTGCGCACCCTGACGCTGACCTGGCGCTATACGACCCGGGCATTGCCGAGCGTCATGTGCGATTGCAGTGTGTTGACCAGCGCTGGTCGGTGCAGGCCGAGGGAGGGGTGATGCAGGATGCCGCCGGCCTGATCCTGGCGCAGATTGCCGACCTGGCACTCAACACGACATTTTCGATTGGCAACGTTCGGCTCTGCGTCACCCGCGCCGACCAGCCCTGGCCCCAGCCGACGGTGACTGCCGAACAGGCGCCCACGCCTGCGGCCGAGCCCCTCGTGCCGCTGAAGCTTTCTTCAATTTCGAGCACGCAGCAGAAACGCTTGATCAGCCTGGTCGTCGTCGTTGCGGTCATCATAGCCGCGCTGGGCATGACCACTAGCGGTGACCGCGAAGCCCAGGCGTCGTTGATGTCACCGGTGATCCGCAAGAACGAGCTGGCCTCACCTTTCGAGGTGCGCCAGCAGTTGCTCAGGATGCTCAGCGAGCGCGAATTGATCAACCGTATAAGCATCCAGTTGGTCAATGACCAGGTGCTGCTCGACGGCGATGTACTCCAGGAAGACATGGAGTTGGTATCGCGCATGCTCAGCCGGTTTGGCGAACAGTTCGATACCGCGGTGCCGGTGATGAGCCGGGTCAGGACTCGCGACGGAACGTTCCCTTTCAAGATTTTGCAGATTGTCGGCGGCCCCAACGGTCACGTGGTTCTGGAGCAGGGGAACCGACTGTTTGTGGGGGATGAAGTGGACGGCTTGCGACTGGTGCTGATCGATAACACCAAAGTGGTGTTCGACGGTAAGCAACGCTTCGAGGTGCGCTGGTGAGCCGTGACCTGCAAGCCCGTCTTGAGGCCTGGGAGCAACGTCAGTCGAGTGCGCTGGTCAGCTTCGCGCCGGTGTCGGTGCGCGGTCGTATCCAGCGGGTGAACGGCATGTTGTTGCAATGCCGGCTGCCCCAGGCGCGCATCGGTGATTTGTGCCAGGTCGAAAAGTCCATCGGTGAATACATGCTGGCGGAGATCATCGGTTTCGACCAGCAGGATGCAGTGCTCAGTGCGTTGGGCAATCTTGAAGGCGTGCGCGTGGGTGCCAGTGTGCAACGCCTGGGGGTGCCACACCGGGTACGGGTCGGCGACGATTTGCTCGGCCAGGTGCTCGATGGGTTTGGCCGGCCGATTGCGGGCGATGGCCCCAGCGCCTTTGTGGAGGCCGACATCGCAGAGGCGAGCACGGTGTTGTGCGAGGCGCCGTTGCCTACCGAACGCCCGAGGATCAGCCGGGCGTTGTCCACCGGCGTACGCTCGATCGATGGATTGGTCACGCTGGGAGAAGGCCAGCGCGTCGGCCTGTTCGCCGGCGCGGGCTGCGGCAAGACCACCTTGTTGGCCGAGATCGCCCGAAACGTCGAGTGCGATGTGATCGTGTTCGGGTTGATTGGTGAGCGCGGACGCGAGCTGCGGGAATTTCTCGACCATGAGCTGGATGATCAACTGCGCGCCAAGGCGGTGCTGGTGTGTGCCACCTCCGACCGCTCAAGCATGGAACGCGCCCGCGCGGCGTTCACTGCGACAGCGCTGGCCGAAGGGTTCCGGCGCAAGGGCCAGCGGGTACTGCTGCTGATTGACTCCCTGACCCGATTTGCCCGGGCCCAGCGTGAAATCGGCCTGGCCGCGGGCGAGCCCCTGGGCCGCGGCGGCTTGCCACCGTCGGTATACAGCCTGATGCCGCGCCTGGTGGAGCGGGCCGGGCTGACCCGTGACGGAGTGATTACCGCCATCTACACCGTGCTGATCGAGCAGGACTCGATGAACGATCCGGTAGCGGATGAAGTGCGCTCCCTGCTCGACGGCCACATCGTGTTGTCACGCAAGCTGGCCGAGCGTGGCCACTACCCGGCGGTGGATGTGCTGGGCAGCCTTTCGCGGATCTTGAGCAACGTCGCCACGCCCGAGCATATAAGAGCGGGCACCGCCTTGCGCCGCTTGTTGTCGGCGTACCAGCAGATCGAACTGATGCTCAAGTTGGGCGAGTACCAACCCGGCAGTGATGCCCTGACCGACCTGGCGGTGGACAGCCGCCAGGCCGTCGATGGCTTTCTGCGCCAGGACCTGCGTGAGCCGGCCGCGATGGCGATGACGCTGGACCAATTGATGGAGTTGACCACCGATGTCCCTTTCTGAAATCGATACCTTGCGGCGTTTGCGCAAGCACCGGGCTGACCGGGCGGAGCGCGCGCTGCGTGCCGCCAAAAGGCAACAGCAAGCGCTGCTGTTGCAGATCCGGCAGGCGGCGGATGCCCTTGAACAGACCCGGCTAGACGAAGCCCGGAAAACCGCTGAGTTGCTGAGCAAGCATCAAGGGCAAGTGATCTCGTTCCAGGACATCAAGTCCTGGAATGCCCAGGAGCGCACGTTGTCCGCCGACACCCGCCGCGAAGAAGGGCAGTTACATGAGCTGCACGGCCAGCGCGATGAGCAGTTGATCCACATCGACAGCGCGCAGAAGCAGGTTACCCAGTGCTTGCGCGAGGTTGAAAAACTCCAGGAACTGTCCCTTTTGTTGGGGCAGGAAGAAGCCGTGCAGGAAGAAACATGACGCAAGTTCCAGTGAACAGTCCTGAGCGCCCGCGTCCGGGCGAGCCTCGGGATGAACGTGAACCCGGCCCGGGGGCGATAGTGCCATGGGAGCACGGACGGTTATTTGCCCAGCTGTTTGGCAACGATGATGAAGGGGGCGGTTTCGGTTCCGCCCTACCGGGAACCCCTGCATCAAGTCATGCCGCGATGATCGCGGCCATGACCGAGCAGTTGGTACCGCGGATTCACGCCGCTGTTCAGTGGCCTTTGCACGCTGTGCTTTACCTGCCGAGCCTGGGGCGGATCAACGCCAGCGTGCGCCGCGAGCAAGGTACCTGGAACGTTGAGCTGGAGGCGCAGGAAGAGCGCACCGCGCGCTGGCTGCCTGGGGTGCGCCAGCACCTTGAGGACGGGCTGGCCGGCGCGTTGGCGCAGCCTGTCACCGTACACCTGGCACATGTGGACCCGGCATGATCATGCCGTTTTTAACCTTGCCGGTGGTCAGCGGCGCCAATGTCGCGGCGCGGCGCAGGCTGGGGCGCGGCTTGCGCATGGCGTTTCAGGTCGCGGGGCAGAACGGTGAACTGTTGATGGAACCGGGCCGTGCCCCCGCAGGCGTCAAGCCGCTGTTTTTCGAGAGCGCCTGCGGGGTGCTGGCTTTCGCCGAACCAGGGCCGCTGTTCAGCCTGCTGGGGGAGTGCCCGGTGACGCTGGCGGAGGCCGACAACGATCCAGACTCGTGGTTCTGGGAACTGTTCCAGCACCACCTGAGCCCGCAGGTGCGGGGACTGTTTGGCTTCCTGCGGTTGCTGCCGGCGCCCAGGAAATTGAACTTCGGTTGTCGCTTCACGGTGACGCTGGGGAAGTCCAGGGTCGTGGGTTACCTGTGGCTGACTCCTGAGCGCTTGCTGGCACTGTGCGAGGCCGGTCCGTGGCAGTCGATAGCGGGGCCATTGCCGGCGTCGTTCCAGTTGGCAGTGGCGATGACCCTGGGCCGCCTGAAGCTATCCATCACGCAATTGAGCGGTGTCCGTGCCGGTGACGTGGTGATGCTTGAGCAACCCTTTTTCGATGTGCAGGGCAATGGTCACCTGTATGTCGGCAAGCACCGGCTGCAAGGGTGCATTGATGATGAATCCGGGCCGTTGTGCCTGACGCTTGTTTCGATCGAGGAAACGTCCGTGGACGAGGATTTTGCAACATCGCAGTACCCGGGGGATGAGCTGGATGAACCGGTAGTGGATGTCTTTGGCCACGAGCCTTTCGATGAGTTGAACATGGCCCTGACGGTACGTTGTGGCACCCTGAACCTGACCCTGGGCGAACTGCGCAATCTCGCCCCCGGTGCGGTGTTGGGCATTGCCGGGTACGCGCCGGGCATGGCCGGGCTTTATTACGGCGACAGGCCGATAGGGCAAGGGCAGTTGGTGGAAGTAGATGGGCGCCTTGGTTTGCAGTTGTCCCGCGTGATTTTTTCGCGATGACATTTCAGGGGGTCGACCCTCTTGTCCTGGCGCTGTTTTTAGGTTCGTTGTCGCTGATGCCAATGCTGCTGATCATCTGCACATCGTTCTTGAAGATCGTGATTGTGCTGATGATCACCCGTAACGCCATCGGCGTGCAGCAGGTACCGCCGAGCATGGCCATCAACGGAATAGCGCTGGCTGCGACACTGTTCATCATGGCGCCCGTGGGGTACCAGATTGCCGAGAACGTCAAGGCCTCGCCCGTGGACACGAGTAGCGTGCAAAGCCTTCTGGAAACCGGGCAGGCGGCCATACAGCCGTTGCGCGCGTTCATGCTGCGCAACACCGATGCAGATGTGTTGACTCACCTGCTGGAAAACAGTGCGCGCATGTGGCCGCCTGAAATGGCGCAGAGCACCCAGCGCGAAGACTTGATCCTGCTGGTCCCGGCCTTCGTGCTGTCGCAACTGCAGGCGGGGTTCGAGATCGGCTTTCTGATCTACATCCCGTTCATCGTCATCGATTTGATTGTGTCCAACCTGCTGTTGGCCCTCGGTATGCAGATGGTCTCGCCCATGACCATTTCGCTGCCGCTCAAACTGCTGTTGTTCGTCATGGTTTCCGGGTGGTCGCGGCTGCTCGACAGCCTGTTCCTTTCTTACCTCTGAGTGCCCTATGGAACCGATCGTGCTGTTCAAGCAGGGCATGTTGCTGGTGGTGGTGCTGTCGGCGCCGCCGCTGATCGTGGCGGTGGTCGTCGGTGTGTTGACGTCGCTGGTGCAGGCCCTGATGCAGATACAGGACCAGACGCTGCCCTTTGGCATCAAGCTGGTTGCGGTGGGCATCACGCTGATTTTGACCGGTCGCTGGATTGGCGTGGAGCTGATCCAACTGATCAACCTGATGTTCGACATGATTGCCCGCTCGGCATTGAACTGAGGGCCTGCGTATGCTGCTTTATCTTGAATTCCTGCCCAGCCTGCTCGTGGCCATGGCGCGCATTTATCCCTGTGCATTTCTGGTGCCTGCGTTTTGTTTCCAACATATACGCGGTATGCCCCGCCACATCATCGTGATGGTCATGGCGTTGATTCCGGCGCCCGGCATTCATGCCGTCCTGGCTGCCAAGGATTACTCCGCGCTGATGATCAGCGGGTTGGTACTCAAGGAAGCTGCCCTGGGGTTTTTGCTGGGGATTCTGTTGGCCATGCCGTTCTGGATGTTCGAGTCAGTGGGCGCACTGCTGGATAACCAGCGGGGGGCTTTGGCGGGTGGCCAACTCAACCCTTCGCTGGGGCCGGATGCGACGCCGATCGGGCACCTGTTCAAACAGTTGGTGATTTATTTGCTGATTGCCGTCCTGGGCTTGAGCGTGCTGACCCAAGTGATCTGGGACAGCTACCTGATCTGGCCGCCAACCGCCTGGTTGCCGCTGCCGGCGGTCAATGGGTTCAGTGTATTCATCGGGCTGCTGGGCGATACTTTTACCCACATGATGCTGTATGCCGCACCGTTTATTGCCGTGCTGCTGTTCCTGGAGTTCGGCTTCGCCTTGTTGGGCCTGTACAGCCCGCAATTGCAAGTCTCTACCCTGGCAACGCCGGTCAAGAGCCTGGCGGGGCTGGTTATCCTGCTGCTGTACTTCCCGCTGTTGCAGGACTTGATCGTCGGGCGCATGGCGCAGTTGGGAGACCTCAAGCATTCCCTCGGCCTGATGTTCAGGGGCTCGGGACATGAGTGATTCGGGTGAGAAAAAACACGCGGCCACGCCCAAGAAACTCAAGGATCAGCGCCAGAAAGGCCAGGTCGCCCAAAGCCAGGACGTCGGTAAGCTACTGGTGTTGACCGCCCTCAGCGAAATCGCGTTGTTCACCGCCGAAACCAGCATGCAGCGCTTCCAGCAGTTGCTGGTGATGCCCATGTCACGTTTCGGGCAGCCCTTTGTGCGGGCGCTGGAGGAAGTGCTGACGGAAGGCTTGATCGTGTTTTTTTCCTTCGCCTTGCTGATGGCCGGATTGGCGATCGCGGTGAAGTTGATCAGCGGCTGGATTCAGTTCGGTTTCCTGTTTGCGCCGGAAAGCCTGAAGCTGAATTTCAGCCGTCTCAACCCAATCAGCCAGGTCAAGCAGATGTTCTCTGCCAAGTCAGTGACGAACCTGTTGATGGGGTTGGCCAAGGCGCTACTGCTTGCGCTGATTTTGTACGTGGTGATCAGTCCGTCACTAGGGGCCTTGATCAATCTGGCCACCAGCGACCTGCAGAGTTACATCCTCGCGCTGATCATCCTGTTTCGACATCTGCTGCACGCTTGCCTGGGATTGCTGCTGGTCCTGGCATTGATCGACATGGCGCTGCAGAAGCACTTCTTTGCCAAGAGCATGCGCATGACTCAGGTCGAGGTGGTCAAGGAATACAAGGACATGGAGGGCGACCCTCACGTCAAGGGGCAGCGCCGCGCCCTGGCCCAACAGCTGGCCCAGGAGGAGCCGAAGGTCAAGTTGCCCAAGCTGGAGGAGGCCGACATGTTGGTGGTCAACCCGACGCACTTTGCTGTCGCGCTGTACTACCGGCCGGGCAAAACGCCGCTGCCGCTGCTGGTGGATAAAGGCACGGATGCCGAGGCCCGGAAACTGATAGACCGGGCCAAGGCGGCCGACGTGCCGGTGATCCAGTGTGTATGGCTCGCGCGCACGCTGTACGAGAAGAAGCTTGGGGCGAACATTCCCCGGGAGACGTTGCAGGCGGTAGCGTTCCTCTACCGCACCCTGCGTGAGCTCAATGACGAGGCCAAGCGTGAAACGCTGGAGTTTCCGGAGCTTAAGCAACGTTAACGGTAGCGGTGCACGTCCAGCATATCGAGGCAGCCCAGCGAAAGCAGCTTGCCGATGATGTCATCTGCCTCCTCTGCACCTGCCGGCAGCGCGTGCCAGATCACCAGGGCATCCTTGGCATCGAGACAGGCAAAGCAGCCGTCAAACGCCACCGCCTGTTCAAAAAGCCGCTCCAGTACCCGTTCCAACTGTCCGGCTTCCAGCGCTCCACGGTCGACCAGCAACGCAAGCCCGGGTTTACCACCGGCCTTTAACCGGCACATGCTTATGCCCGGGCCGAGGGACAGGTGGGCGTCCTTGCCGCCCACCAGGTTATCCAGGAATACCTGGCGAGACGACGTATCGTTCGGCCCCATGGAACTTACCGTTCCAGTGAGATCGTTTGATAGTCGGAGCGCTCGCCGGCAGGGCCCGATTCGACGCGCATCTGCGGCGGCCACCAGACCACCAGCTTATCGGCGCCCGATTGCGGGCGTGAACAGGAGTCGCCCTTGCACGTCGGCGTACAACCAACGATAAGCAGGGCCAGGCCGAGGAGGGTGAGTAGGCGTTTCATGGCGCGTTCTTCCGGGTGGGGGTGATCAGGGAGGGGCGGGACACACCGATGTGTTCATCTTTGACCACGGGCCGCATGGCGATAAATACCTCCGCCTCTTCTCCCGGCTTGAGCCAGGCACGTGGCCAGACGCTGACGGCCAGGGTCTGGGAGTTGCTGCATTCTCTTTCATCGATGCGCACGTTACGGTTGAACTGATTGCGTACCACCACCACGGCCACATTGAACTGCGGGCCTGCATACCATTGGCTGCGTTCGGTGTTCAGGGCCAATAGCTCGCGGGTGCTGCACAAGGTGTCCAGGCCCAGTGGCATGGGCGCGGCCTTGAAGGCCGTGGGTACTTGCCCGCTGACGAGGTGAGCCAGGGTGCTGGTGATGTCGCTGCGCTTGATCACCGGTTGATGCTCGGCATACCGCCGGGCCAATGGCTTGAGTGCGGCCTGCAGTTCGGCTTGATCCTCCTGGGGCAAGTAGCGTGAAGGATCAGCCTGATCGCCGATCACGCGCGGCGTCAGGATAAACAGGCGTTCGCGCCGGTTGTTCTGGCGCTCGGAGGAAGAAAACAGGGCCTTGCCCAGCAGCGGAATGTCTCCCAGAAGAGGGATCTTGCTTTGTTTGTCGGTGCGTTCAGTGACATGGAAGCCACCGACCACCAGCGAACGTTTTTCCGCCATGACCGCCTGGGTGCTGACTTTGCCGCGGCGTACATCGGGGCTGGTGCGCGCGGGGTTGGACTCGTCGAAGTTACCGTCCTCGATATCCACCACCAGGTGGATCTGGTGATTGCCGCGGGTAGTGATCACCCTCGGTACCACCTGGAAGCTGGTGCCGACCGTGATGGGCAGGATGGTTGCAGTCTCGGTGCCGGCGGTGAGGTATTGGGTGCGGTTGAAATCGATCACCGCCGGCTGGTTTTCCAAAGTAAGCACCGACGGGTTGGAGACCATGGTCGCCAGGCCACGTTGCTCCAATGCGCGAATATCGGCGTTGAAACGATCACGGTGCTCGATCGACAGCTGTGATGAAGACCCGGGCGCCATGTTCACGCCACCCCGGAAACGGCTGTTTTGAAAACCCCATCTAATCCCGAATTCCCGCAGTTGAGTGCGCTCGATATCAAGAATGATCGCATCGATTTCCACCAGCTTGCGGGCTACGTCGAGCTGGCTGATCAGCTCACGGTACATCGCCTGGCGCTCCGGCAGGTCGTAGATCAGGATGGCGTTGTTGCGCACATCGGCTTCGACTCGGATTTTGCTGGTGGAGACCGGTGCCCGAGGGGGGAGTGACATGCCGGTGTCTGCCGGCCCCGGGTTCATCGTCTGACCGAGCATTTGCCCCAGCATCGGGTTACTCAGGCGCGGAAATACCGGGGTTATGGGTGAGGGTTGCGCGGCAGAGGGAGGGCGTGGGCTCATGCCTGAAAGCGTCGAGGCCGTGCGAGGTTCCAGCAGCCCCCGCAGCATGCTGGCAACGCCTGGGATGGTCAGTTTCTCGCCGCGATAATCAATCTGGCGGTCCGCCGCATTGGCGAACTTCAGCGGGTAGCTGAGGACGCTCTGCTTTTCATCCGGGGACTTGCGCTGGCTGCTGAACTGCTTGATCTGTTCGATATAGCGCTTGGGCCCGGAGACCAGTACGACGCCGTCCTCAGGCAATTCGCCCCAGCCGAAGCGGCTATCGAGCAAGCCTATATCGGTGAGGGCCTGCTTGAGGTCGGCGATGGTCTCGGAGGAGACCTCCAGGCGTGCAGATTCCTGTTGGTCCAGGGTGCTGACGTACAGCGTGTTGTTGTACAGGTACCACTGGAAGCGGTGCTCTACGCCGAGCCTGTCGAGAAGCGATTGTGGGGTATTGGCGCGTATCTTGCCGTTGACGTTGCCTTCGAGGAGGCCGTCGATTTGCAGTTGGGTGCCGAAGGTCTGGGCGAAGTCTTCCAGCACATCCCGCAGGGGCTTGTGTTCGGCCTCATAGGCATAGGCGGTGTTTTTCCATTCGCTGGGGACGGCGGCCAGGGTGCTTTCCAGGGGCGCCAACAACCAGGGCATGAGGATCAGGTAGCGCCAACGGGCAGGCTTTACGGCGGCGGCAGGCGAATTGACGCGCAAGCGGATGTGCTTGTCGATCTTGTTAGGCATTGAGAATTCTCTGTTTTAGTGACGCAGCGACCGAAGCGAAGTAGGCCTAAGTTTCCGGGCTGGGCTGGCAAGGTGCGCAACAATGCCCCGCCAGGTATCACGCTGGTTCAGCAGGGTTTCGAGTTTGCCAAGCAGGTGGGGCAGGGCACAGTCGCCAGGGAGTTTTTGAAGCAGCCAAAGATGACCAGTCATTGCTTCCTGCGCCAAGGCACCCTGGAAATGCCTCAGACTTTCCAGTCCGAGGCGCATCCACGCCTCCAAGGCTCTTTTGTCGACCCGATGGTGGGTCAGTTGAACACTGATCAAAAAAGCTTGTTGGTCGCGCCGCACCTTGATTTCGTCATTATCTTCAAACAACGTGATCAGCGGTTCGCTGCTACTCAACCAACGACCGAGTAACGCTTCCACTCACTGTATGCCTTCGATAACGGTCTTGGCTGTTTCGCTCATGTAATTGGTGTAGGTGGAACTGGCTGATAACGTGGCCGCGAGGAAGACTTTTTCGTCATTCATTGCCGCCAGGGCTTCGTCGTTGTTCAATCCATCGCGTTCTATCTTTTCAAAGCGCTTTTGCGAATTTTCCAGTTGCCTGTAGAGATTCGCTTGCAGGCGATAATCAAAGCTCATTGGTTTTGCTCCAGAGGATGTTACGTTGTGTGTGGCTCGACGCGTGATTCCAGTTCCACGGGTATTTCGTTAAACGTCAGCGCTCGTTGAACCGCAGCCCCTGCGTGTTATTGGGTTGAACCCGACGTGCCGGAATTCCATAGGGTTTCCACCATCGAATCCCAGTCGATCCGAAATCCACCTTCGGGCGTTTCCAGAATGAGCATTTGAGGTGCGATGTTCTCCTCGGTGCGCAGTGTCCAGGGAAGGTCTGGGTGCCTGCTCAGCCACTGGTCTACGTTTTTACGGTCCAATGGATTGCAGAGCAGAGTGGCTTCGATTCGCGGGACCTGGGTGGCCAGTAATTGCTTTAGCAGGACGCTCAGGCGTTGGGGGGAGACTGTTTCCTCCAGCAGGTTACGAATGGCCAGGCTGGTGATGGAGGCGGCAATGGGTTCAATGTTGTCGCAGATAGCCTGGCGTTCAATCTCCCAGCGTTGCAACTGAGTGTTGGCGCGTTCCCAGAACTCACGGCAAGCATTTGCGTAAAGTATTTCGCGCTGCTCTTCGGCCTGGCGTAGTAGTTCGCGCGCTTCGGCTTTGGCGCGAACAAGTAATGTGCCCGCCTGAGCACAGTCGATAAGCATCTCTCGGGCAATCAGGGTTTGTGGCAGGTCCTGGCCTTTATTCAGCTCAATTTTACGTCGGCATAACATGCAGGTTGGTTGCTCCTGATCAGGGCCACGCGTGATCATTCGTGATGGCGGTAGCTCGCCAGATGACGGCTCGCCACAGAGTATCCAGCCGACCATGACGGTCGGGCAGGTTGGAATATTTCTCCAGGTCGACTACCCGTTGATTCGCAAAGCCAAGTCGTAGGCGTTGCCATACCGCAGGCTCAACCCAGGCGCGCAGGTACTGCAGAGGATCGTCTGTGTTCAGTACCCGTGAGTCCGCAGGGAGCGCTTTGGCAAGGCGCTGACACCAGAGGTATTCATCCTCCTCCAGCAAGTGGTCGCGTACAGGCTGGCAGACACTGCCGATCAGCGTCAGCATGCGATCGCGTTGTGGTGGGGAGGCTTGCACCAGGTGCAGCAAGGCAGGGGAGGGTGAGGGTGGCAGGCAGGGGGTGATGGCCAGTGCGGTGCTCACTCGTTCATGCCGGCTGCGACATAGATCGGTCGAGGCGATATATGGTCTGAGGACCTCCCAGTCACACGCTGGCGTTTCCCATGGGCGGGCCCACCATCGAACCCACGCCAGCTGATTACTCATGAACAGACGGGTTTAGTGATGCATGAGCCGGTACGACAGATGAGTCGTGTTGTTGATTCACCCCCCGTTTGCGCCAGATAAACGCGCCAGCCCCCGCAAGCGTCAATATGATGAGCAATACGGTAAGACTCATGCGCCAGAAACCGAGATCGTTATCCTGAACCAGGAACGGACCAAAATAGGTCAGACGTTGCTGCTCCAGATACGCCGCGGCGGGGACAAACACTACGGTTAATTTTTGAGTGTTTTCTACAGCGGCTGCCATGCCGGGGATACTGCTGGCCACCATCCTGCGTACTCGGGGGCGGATATTATCAGGCTCAAGTCGTGGATCATGTTTGATGAACACCGAGGCTGATGCCGGTTGTACGGGTTCACCCGGGGCAATCCGTTCGGGGAGCACGACATGGACTCGAGCGACGATGACCCCGTCGATGTTCGACAAGGTTGCCTCCAGCTCCTGAGACAATGCATAGATATAGCGGGCACGTTCTTCCAGCGGTGTTGAGATAACGCCTTCTTTACGGAAGATATCGCCCAGGGTCGACCGGGCCAGTTTGGGCAGGCCAGCGGCCTCGAGCGTCCGGACCGCCCTGCTGATGTCCGACGCGTTGACGCGCACAACAACGCCGTCTTTGGCTGGCACTTTTTGGGCCCGGATTTGTTTATCCGCGAGTTCTGCAACAACCTCATTAGCCTCCTGTTCGGACAGTCGGCTATGGAGTTCTACTTTTTCACCGCAACCGGCCAGCAGCAATGCCAATGATAAAACTAATGGGGTGGTGATCCAGCGGAGCATGACTTACCTACTGAAGGTTGGTTATTTTCTCGCAACATTGCACGGTTTTGCTGATGACCTTGACTGACATGGACAGCTCCCGATGGGCGTCTGAAAGTGACTTGGCAATTTGATGCATTTCCGTTGATTTTTTATTAAGGCTCAGGTCACGCAAACCTTTGGTCGCACGTTTTGATAGCCTCGTTAAATGAGAAGACTGTTCGGATAGCGCGTTCGTACCGACCATTGAATTTTGGCTACCCGGGGAAGACGCGCGATCAACCAGGCTGGCTTGGAAAAAATTCATGTCGGAAGCAGAGGTATCAATACCTCGTGATTCAACCGTTCGTGAAACCGGGCGTTCTGTGAAGTCGTCAGCGAGCACGCGCATGTAAACCTCCGGCAAGACGCTAGGAACGTTCTTGTTGGTTTGGGAGTAATGTTGGTTTTTTTCGACGGTTCAGCATGAGCCATGCCAGCAAACGGGTTGCTTCCTCTATGTTTAATAGAGGAAGCAAAGGTTTAAAACCTTAGTTTGCCTATGTTTTCGAGTTCTTTTGTCAGTATTTCGTTTTTAACCTCCTGTATTTTTAGTCGACGCATTTCAGCTTTTTTTGCCGCTTCGATATCGGCATTGTCTCCGCCACCAAGACTGCTGGCAGTAACCGGCTTGTTAATATCGATTTCACTCATAACATCACCTCTGAGTTGCTTGATTTAAACTTTTTGTTTGTTTATGCGTTGATGCTTAACCACGAACGTAGACCCATCATTGCCCGTCAGGCATATGAACCAAGCACATGGCTGGCCCGATCGGCGAAGTTGCTGATCATGTAGATGGCCTTTCCTTGAGTGGTTAAATGAAGATTTCAGTTCCAGAAAAAACTGCTGGTCCTGGGTTTAACCTGTTCCGCCGAGTGATATATCCAGTTGTTTCATCCTGTAGTACAGCGTGCGCTTGGCAACCCCCAATTCCCCGGCTACTACATCCACGTTGCCGCCGTGACGGCGCAGCGACTCTTCAATCAGCGATTTCTCGATTTGCTGTAGCCGCGCCTTGAGGTTCATCTCTATGTCCTGATGGTCCCTCATCGACTCTGAAAGCGGCGGAAGATCCAACACAAAGCGCTTGGCTGTCGAGCGCAGTTCGCGGACGTTGCCCGGCCAGGAATGGCATAGCAATTGTTGCAGCAGCGAGCTGGATGCCAGGGGTATCGGGTATTTAAAGTACTCGGCTTCCTGGCGGACGATGTTCAGGAACAAGGGGATAATCTGCTCGCGACGTTCGCGCAGGGGAGGGAGGCTGATGCTGATTACGTTCAGGCGAAAATACAGGTCGCGCCTGAATAACCCTTGCTCGACCATTTCGTGCAGCGAATGCTGGGCGGACGCGATAACGCGCATGTCCACCGGGATAAAGCGGGTAGAACCCAATCGCTCAACGCCCCGGGACTCCAGTACCCGCAGCAGTTTGGCTTGCAGGGTGAGGGGCATGCTGTCTATTTCGTCGAGGTACAAGGTACCCAAGTGTGCGGCTTCGACAAAGCCTGCCCGTGATTGCATCGCACCGGTGTAGGCGCCGCTGTTGACCCCGAACAGTTGGCTTTCCGCCAGGCTTTCGGGAATTGCAGCACAGTTGACGGCGACGAAGTTGCCTCGCCGGCCCGATAAGCGATGGATGCGTTGGGCCAGGGTATCTTTACCGGTGCCGGTTTCCCCCAGCAAAAGTATGTCGATGTTTAAAGCCGCAGTATTGTTGATAGTGGCTTCAATGGTTGGGCATTCAGTAAATGGATCATCCGTTTCAAACGTGCTTTGATAGGAGGCCGACATATCGCTGTTGCTCCTATTGTTTCTCATTGTTTTACTGAGGGGCTTCCCTGCTGATATGGATAAGTAGAACGGAATTTAGCTGATTTGTCATTCTGTCGGAGAGTGCGAAATAGACGTTTGTTATGTGTGAAAAACCAAAAAATCTTAAGTTAAATATTATCAAGTGGGCGCTCGCTCGTGATTGCCTGATAATGGGTCGGAATAATCTTAAACTCGGGGGTGTCAGGGAGGATTGACGTATTTTTACGTATTGAGGGCTGTGGTTGTTTTATAGGGTTGCCGTATTAAGATGTCAGGGGATATTTCAAAGTCGATCTTTGTAGAAAGTTGCAAACATCGCCCACAAAAAAGCCGATGCAGTGCATCGGCTTTTTGTTTTGCGGCATAGGCCGCAGGTAAAGCTTATACGTTGAAGCGGAAGTGCATCACGTCGCCATCCTTGACGATGTATTCCTTGCCTTCCAGGCGCCATTTACCGGCTTCCTTGGCACCGGCTTCACCCTTGAACTGGATGAAGTCGTTGTAGGCGATGACTTCGGCGCGGATAAAGCCTTTTTCGAAGTCGGTGTGGATCACCCCAGCCGCTTGCGGGGCAGTGGCACCGACCTTGACGGTCCAGGCGCGTACTTCTTCAACACCGGCGGTGAAGTAGGTCTGCAGGTGCAGCATTTCGTAGCCGGCACGGATCACGCGGTTCAGGCCAGGCTCTTCCAGGCCCAGGGCCTCGAGGAACATGTCTTTCTCTTCGCCGTCTTCCAGCTCGGCGATTTCCGCTTCGATCTTGTTGCACACTGGAACAACCATCGCGCCTTCTTCTTCGGCAATGGCCATGACCACGTCGAGCAGCGGGTTGTTCTCGAAACCGTCTTCAGCCACGTTGGCGATGTACATCACCGGCTTGGTAGTCAGCAGGTGGAAGCCCTTGATCACCGCCTTTTCGTCGGTGCTCATGTTCTTCATCAGGCTGCGTGCCGGCTTGCCCAGAGTGAAGTGGGCAATCAGTTGCTCCAGCAAGGCTTTCTGGACCACTGCGTCCTTGTCGCCGCCCTTGGCGTTACGCGTGACCTTTTGCAGTTGCTTCTCGCAGCTGTCGAGGTCGGCGAAGATCAGCTCCAGGTCGATGATCTCGATATCGCGTTTCGGGTCGACGCTGTTGGAGACGTGAATCACGTTCTCGTCTTCGAAGCAGCGGACCACGTGGGCGATGGCATCGGTCTCGCGGATGTTGGCGAGGAACTTGTTGCCCAGGCCTTCACCTTTCGACGCGCCGGCTACCAGGCCCGCGATGTCGACGAACTCCATGGTGGTCGGCAGGATGCGCTTTGGATTCACGATGGCCGCCAGGGCGTCCAGGCGTGTATCGGGCATCGGCACGATACCGGTGTTCGGTTCGATGGTGCAGAAGGGGAAGTTCTCCGCCGCAATACCGGATTTGGTCAGGGCGTTGAACAGGGTGGACTTGCCGACGTTAGGTAGGCCGACGATGCCGCAATTGAATCCCATGGTGTTTCCCCTCGGGTAAAGAGTCAGGCCTTCTGGCTGTGCAGGTTTTTCATCGCACGGTTCCATTCACCGGCGAAGATATCCGGCAGCACGCCGAGGGCAAAATCGATGCTGGCATCGAGTTTTTCCTGTTCGGCGCGTGGCGCACGACCCAGGACGAAATTTGAAACCATACTGGCAACGCCCGGGTGGCCAATGCCAAGCCGCAAGCGGTAGAACGTATTCTGATTGCCCAACTGCGCGATGATGTCGCGCAGGCCATTATGCCCGCCATGGCCGCCGCCTTGCTTGAGCTTGGCAACGCCGGGTGGCAGGTCTAGTTCGTCATGGGCCACCAGGATTTCTTCGGGTTTGATCCGGAAGAAGCCCGCAAGCGCCGCGACAGCCTGGCCGCTGCGGTTCATGTAGGTGGTGGGAATCAACAGACGAACATCCTGACCCTGATGCGAAAAGCGTCCGGTCAGGCCGAAATATTTGCGATCGGCCACAAGATTGACGCCTTGGGCGTGGGCGATGCGCTCAACAAAAAGGGCCCCCGCGTTATGCCGGGTCTGTTCGTATTCGGCGCCTGGATTTCCCAGGCCAACGATCAGTTTAATGGCAGTCACGACAGGGGCCCTTCCTTTGGAGTTGTGGATAACATCGCCGTTGGTGCGGCGAAAGTGGACGACAAAAACTCATTAACCGTTAGAGGCCAACTTCGCATTCTCGCCCGCTTTCTCGCTACGTTCCGGTCCGCGATGTTTCCTCAAGCTCCGGCATTACAGAGTGAATTACTCTGCAGCGCCTTCTTCAGCTTCTGGTGCAACGCGTGGAGCGTGTACGTTTGCAACAGCTTTGTCGTCACCGTGAGCCAGTGCAACGAACTCAACGCCTTTAGGAGCCTTGAGGTCGGACAGGTGAACGATTGCGCCGATTTCCAGAGCCGACAGGTCGACTTCGATGAACTCAGGCAGGTCTTTCGGCAGGCAGGTCACTTCGATCTCGGCGATAACGTGCGAAACTTCGCCGCCTTTCTTGACCGGAGCTTCTTCACCAACAAAGTGCACAGGCACGATAGCGGTCAGTTTCTGACCAGCTACTACGCGTACGAAGTCAGCGTGCAGCACGTGGCCTTTAGCTGGGTGACGTTGCAGTGCCTTGATGATGACGTTCTGCTTGGTGCCGCCAACGTTCAGCTCGATGATGTGGCTGTAAGCCGCGTCGTTTTCGAGCAGTTTGGCGATTTCTTTAGCCAGCATGCTGATGGATTCAGGGGCTTTTTCGCCACCGTAAACTACAGCTGGAACCAGGCTTGCGAGACGACGCAGGCGGCGGCTCGCACCTTTCCCCAGGTCGGAACGCAGTTCAGCATTCAAAGTAAAATCGTTCATGTTGTATCTCCAAAATAACCACATTCGCCCTAGCGTTTGCGACCAGCGCTAAAGGCGATATGGGCAAAAAAGCCCCGCCCCAACAGAATGCTGGGGCGGGGCGCTTTTCGTCAGGTTGATGCTGCTAAGGTTTGACCCTTAACGGAACATCGCGCTGATCGATTCTTCGTTGCTGATGCGGCGAACCGCTTCGGCAACTACCGGTGCGATATCCAGTTGACGGATACGCGAACAGGCTTGAGCGGCAGCGGACAACGGGATGGTGTTAGTCACCACCAGTTCGTCCAGCATTGAGTTCTCGATGTTCTCGATCGCTCGGCCCGACAGCACAGGGTGTGTGCAGTAGGCGAAGACTTTTGCTGCACCGTGCTCTTTCAAGGCTTTCGCCGCGTGGCACAGGGTGCCGGCGGTGTCGACCATGTCATCAACCAGAATACAGGTACGCCCTTCGACATCACCGATGATATGCATCACTTCAGAGTGATTGGCTTTCTCGCGGCGTTTGTCGATGATCCCGAGATCCACGCCCAGGGATTTGGCAACAGCCCGTGCACGCACGACGCCACCAATGTCCGGGGACACGATCATCAGGTTTTCAAAGCGCTGGTCTTCGATGTCATCCACCAGGACGGGGGAGCCGTAGATGTTATCTACCGGAATATCGAAGAACCCCTGGATTTGGTCAGCGTGCAGGTCAACCGTGAGAACACGGTCGATACCTACCACGGTCAGCATGTCAGCAACGACTTTCGCGCTGATAGCCACACGTGCGGAACGCGGACGGCGATCCTGACGGGCATAACCAAAGTAAGGGATTACAGCTGTGATTCGAGTCGCTGAGGAGCGGCGGAAGGCATCAGCCATCACGACGAGTTCCATCAGGTTATCGTTGGTCGGAGCGCAAGTCGGCTGAATAATGAAGACATCTTTACCGCGGACGTTTTCATTGATCTCGGCTGTAATTTCGCCGTCGGAGAATTTACCGACAGAGATGTCACCGAGAGGGATATGCAGCTGACGTACAACACGCCGAGCCAGATCGGGGTTAGCATTCCCCGTAAAGACCATCATCTTGGACACGCGCAGTACCTAGAGGCTGAGGGTAACCTGGATGAGTATAGAAAATGGCAGGGGCGGCTGGATTCGAACCAACGCATGGCAGGATCAAAACCTGCTGCCTTACCGCTTGGCGACGCCCCTGTATCTGTTGCAACGAGTACCCAGTACTCGGTTCCTTTAGAGCAGACTTTGCAGCTTGCGATGCAACATCGAAACGTTGCTTCCCTTTGCTACAAACCCTGTAAGGGTCTCTGTAAGAAGGGCCGAGACTTTATCAGCTTCAGCTTTGCTTGGGAAGCCCCCAAACACACAACTTCCAGTTCCGGTTAATTTTGCTTCGGTAAAATTACCTAACAAATTCAAAGCGTTACGTACATCTGGATAACGCCTTGCTACAACCGGTAAGCAGTCATTTCGACTGTTTCCCTTGGGAACGGGGCGCACTTTAATGGGAGGAGAGTTACGTGTCAACAGTGGATCTGAAAAAATTTCTGCTGTACTTACAGATACTTGCGGAACAAGCACGACATACCACGGCTCTTCGGGGTCTACAGGGGTGAGTTTCTCCCCCACGCCTTCGGCAAAAGCGGCGTGCCCACGCACGAAAACCGGGACGTCCGCGCCCAGTGTCAGGCCCAGCGCCGCCAGGCGATCGTGGTCCCAACCCAGTTGCCACAAGTGATTCAGGCCGAGCAATGTCGTTGCGGCATTTGAGCTGCCGCCACCGATGCCGCCGCCCATGGGCAGGATTTTTTCGATCCAGATGTCGATGCCCAATGGGCAACCGGATTGTTCCTGGAGTTTTTTCGCGGCCTTCACAATCAGGTTGCTGTCGTGAGGCACGCCGTCGAATTCGGTGTGCAACTGGATCACGCCGTCATCGCGAACGGCGAAGGTCAGCTCATCGCCGTAGTCGAGAAACTGAAAAATCGTCTGCAACTCGTGATAGCCGTCTTCACGGCGACCGAGAATGTGCAGCATCAAATTCAGTTTGGCCGGGGAGGGCAGGGTCAGGCGTTGCTCGTTCATCTCACTGCCCCAGCTTGCGCGGTTGCCAGTCCTTGATCACCAGCGTGACGTCAAGGTCGGTGCCATGCAGCTTGATGCGCTCGGGCAGCCAGTAACCGTTCTGTTGCACATAGCTCAGGTATTCGACCTGCCAGCCATCCTGTTCCAGCGAAGCCAGGCGGCTGTCGCCATTGAGGCTCAGGCGGCTCTTGCTGTCTGGCGCAGGAAGACCGCGTACCCACCACACGAGGTGCGATACGGGGAGTTTCCAGCCCATCTGTTCTTCCAGCAGGGCTTCCGGCGTTGGCGCTTCATAGCGGCCCTGATTGGCCACTTCCAGGCTGACTTGCCCCGGTCGGCCGGTCAGGCGTGCCGCACCGCGGCCCAGCGGGCCAGACAGGCGAATGTCGTAATAGTCCTGGCGTTGCAGCCAGAACAAGGTGCCGCTGCCCGAATCTTTCGGGGCGCGAATGCCCACCTTGCCCTCGATCTGCCAGCCATCAAGGCTGCTCAGTTGATCCTTGTGCTGCTGCCACTGCGCCGGGTTGCCCGGGCCTTCGACAGATTCACGGGTGCCAAGACCGGAACAGCCGGCGAGCAGGGCGATAAAGCTGAAAACGATAACATGGCGCAAAAACATAAAATTAAAGGGTCTCGGATCCGGTCAGGCGCTTGATGGTGCTGCGCAGGATTGGGCTTTCGGGCTGTTCCTTGAGGAACTTCTCCCAGATTTGTCGCGCTTCACGCTGCTTGCCATTGGCCCAGAGCACTTCGCCCAGGTGTGCGGCGACTTCCTGGTCGGGGAAGCGCTCCAGCGCCTGGCGCAACAAGCGTTCGGCTTCGTCCAGGTTGCCCAGGCGGTAATTCACCCAGCCGAGGCTGTCGAGTACGGCCGGGTCTTCCGGGTTGAGCTGGTGAGCCTTTTCAATCAGCTCCTTGGCTTCGGCGTAACGCGTTGTACGGTCGGACAAGGTGTAACCCAGGGCGTTCAGTGCCATGGCATTGTCCGGGTCGCGCTTGATGATCAGGCGCAGGTCTTTTTCCATCTGCGCCAGGTCATTGCGTTTTTCCGCCTGCATGGCGCGGGTGTACAGCAGGTTCAAGTCGTCCGGATATTGCAGCAAGGCTTGCTGGAGGATTTTCCAGGCGCGATCGCCCTGCTTGTTGGCCGACAGGGTCTCGGCCTGGATCAGGTACAGCTGGATCGCGTAGTCCGGTTCGGCATCCCGTGCGGCAGCCAGGCGTTTTTCCGCCTCGTCGGTACGGCCGTTGTTCATCAGGATATCGGCCTGGCGCAGTTGCGCCGGCAGGTAGTCATTGCCGGCGCCGACCTGGGCGTATTCGAGCAATGCAGCCTGCGGGTCGTTACGCTCTTCAGCGATACGGCCCAGGTTCAGGTGCGCCGAATCCACGTGGCTCTCGCGGGCGATCAGGTCTTCCAGGTAACCCTTGGCCTCATCCCAGGCCTTGGCTTCCAGGCACACCAGCGCCAGGGAGTAGCGCAATTCGTCATCGTCCGGGTATTGCTGCACGAGGTTGGCGAACTGCACCTTGGCGTCTTCCATGCGGTCCTGTTCAACCAGCATGCGGGCATAGGTCAGCAGCAGGCGTTTGTCGCCCGGGTACTTCTTGATGCTTTTTTCCAGCAGCGGAATCGCTTCCTTGCCGCGGTTGAGGTTTTGCAGCAGGCGGGCACGCAGCAGGATCGGCGCGATCTCGCCCTCTTCCGGCGGGTGTTGCTCCAGCAGCTTCAGCGCAGCCTCGGGCTCATCATCCTGTTGCAACAACAGCGCCTTGCCGAAAATCAGCTGGCTGTTGTTCGGGTGTTTTTGCAGCAGGCGGTCGAAACTCTTCATCAGGCCGTTGCGGGTGTCCTGATCGGTGTCGGCGGCCGACAGCGCGAGGAAGTCGAAATGCGTGTCGCCCTTGCCCTGCAGGACCTTCTCCATATACACCATGGAGTCGTCATAGCGCCCGGCGCGGGCCAGTTGAATGGCCGCTGCCCGTTGTGCCTCGAGATCGTCCGGGGCGTTTTTCGCCCAGATCAGCGAGGAGTCCAGGGCCGCCTGATCGGCGCCCAGGTACTCGGCGATGCGAAACGCCCGCTCCGAAATCCCCGGATCCTGAGTATTGATGGCCTGGGTCACGTAGTTATCCAGGGCAATGTCGAAACGATTGCGCTGGCCGGCCAGCTCCGCGCTCAGCAGGCTGAAGATCGTCTCTTCACTGAACGAGGAATAAACCTTGGGCTTTTCAGGGGCGGGGGTGCTGTCTTCTACCGGCGGCGTACCGTCCGGCGACACGGGTGCCATGGCCTGGCAGCCGCTGAGAAAGACAAAAGCAAGGAGCAACGCGGAAGATCTATTCATATAGGAAGAGGACGACTAACCTGCGGTCGGATCATCATGACACAAGCCTTCGGCCAAACATAACCGTGTAGGAGCGAGCTTGCTCGCGAAGAACCAGAGGACAACGCGTTTTATCCCGTAAGCCAGCGTTATCGTTAACGACCATCGCGAGCAAGCTCGCTCCTACAGATGGCCTTTATAGGCGTAAGCTACTAGGACAATAGCCTACGGTGGTTGTTCTGAATCATTCGAAGTAGGACAATTGTCGGCTTCCCGACATCATCAGCGATATTGAATGGCCTTCCTTGCACTCGGTATTAACCACAAGACTGCTTCTGTAGACGTCCGCGAGCGCGTGGCTTTTACTCCCGAGCAGTTGGTTGAGGCCTTGCAGCAGCTCTGCCGGCTCACCGACAGTCGCGAAGCTGCGATCCTTTCGACCTGTAATCGCAGCGAGCTCTATATAGAGCAGGAACATCTTTCAGCGGATGTGGTGCTGCGCTGGCTGGCCGATTACCACCATTTGAGCCTCGATGAGTTGCGCCAAAGCTCATATGTGCACGAAGAGGATGCGGCAGTTCGTCACATGATGCGCGTCGCCTCCGGGCTGGATTCGCTGGTGTTGGGCGAGCCGCAGATTCTCGGCCAGATGAAGTCCGCCTACGCCGTGGCCCGCGAGGCCGGCACCATCGGCCCGCTGCTGGGGCGCCTGTTCCAGGCCACCTTCAACTCCGCCAAGCAGGTGCGCACCGACACCGCCATCGGTGAAAACCCGGTGTCCGTGGCGTTTGCCGCCGTCAGCCTGGCTAAACAGATTTTCAGTGACTTGCAGCGCAGCCAGGCCCTGCTGATCGGCGCCGGCGAGACCATCACCCTGGTCGCCCGCCACCTGCACGAGCTGGGCGTAAAGCGCATCGTCGTCGCCAACCGTACCCTGGAACGCGCCAGCATCCTGGCCGAGCAGTTCGGTGCCCACGCGGTGTTGCTTTCCGACATCCCGGCCGAGCTGGTGCGCAGCGACATCGTCATCAGCTCTACTGCCAGCCAGTTGCCGATCCTCGGCAAGGGCGCGGTGGAAAGCGCCCTGAAACTGCGCAAGCACAAGCCGATCTTCATGGTGGATATCGCCGTTCCCCGGGATATCGAGCCTGAAGTCGGCGAGTTGGACGACGTTTACCTCTATAGCGTCGACGACCTGCACGAAGTGGTCGCCGAAAACCTCAAGAGTCGCCAGGGCGCTGCCCAGGCTGCCGAGGAAATGGTCAGCACCGGTGCCGACGATTTCATGGTGCGCCTGCGTGAACTGGCGGCAGTGGACGTGCTCAAGGCCTACCGTCAGCAAGGCGAACGCCTGCGGGACGAGGAATTGATCAAGGCCCAGCGTATGCTCGCCAACGGCAGCAGCGCCGAAGACGTGCTGATGCAGTTGGCGCGCGGCCTGACCAACAAATTGCTGCATGCTCCCAGTGTCCAGTTGAAAAAGCTTACCGCCGAAGGCCGCCTCGATGCGCTGGCCATGGCCCAGGAACTCTTTGCCCTCGGTGAGGGCGCGACAGAAAGCTCTTCGGATAAAAAACCGCAATGAAAGCGTCACTGCTCAATAAACTGGACGTCCTTCAGGACCGTTTCGAAGAACTGACCGCCTTGCTCGGCGATGGCGAGGTCATCTCCGATCAGACCAAGTTCCGCACCTATTCCAAGGAGTACGCGGAAGTTGAGCCGATCGTGGGCACCTATAAACAGTTGCTCAAGGTTCAGGCTGACCTCGAAGGCGCCCAGGCGCTGCTCAAGGACAGCGACCCGGACATGCGCGAAATGGCCGTTGAAGAAGTGCGAGAAGCCAAGGACAAGCTGATCGAATTGGAAGGCGACCTGCAACGCATGCTGTTGCCCAAGGACCCGAACGACGGGCGCAACGTATTCCTTGAAATCCGCGCCGGCACCGGCGGTGACGAAGCGGCGATTTTCTCCGGCGACCTGTTCCGCATGTATTCGCGCTATGCCGAGCGTCGCGGCTGGCGTGTGGAGATTTTGTCCGAGAACGAAGGCGAACACGGCGGCTATAAAGAAGTCATCGCCCGGGTTGAGGGCGAGAATGTCTACGGCAAACTGAAGTTCGAATCCGGCGTGCACCGCGTGCAGCGGGTGCCGGCCACGGAATCCCAGGGCCGTATCCACACCTCGGCGTGCACCGTGGCCGTGTTGCCCGAGCCCGACGAGCAGGAAGCCATCGAGATCAACCCGGCAGACCTGCGGGTCGACACCTACCGCTCATCGGGCGCCGGTGGCCAGCACGTCAACAAGACTGACTCGGCGATCCGTATCACTCACTTGCCTTCGGGCATCGTGGTGGAGTGCCAGGAAGAACGTTCCCAGCACAAGAACCGTGCGCGGGCCATGTCCTGGCTGTCGGCCAAGCTGAATGACCAGCAGACCAGCGCCGCCGCCAATGCGATTGCCAGCGAACGTAAGCTGCTGGTGGGCTCGGGCGACCGTTCCGAGCGCATTCGTACCTACAACTTTGCCCAGGGCCGGGTCACCGACCACCGCGTCAACCTGACGCTGTACTCCCTGGACGAAATCCTCGCCGGTGGCGTCGATGCGGTAATCGAGCCGTTGTTGGCCGAATACCAGGCCGACCAGCTTGCGGCGATAGGTGAATAAATGACCATTATTGCCAGTTTGTTACGCGCCGCCGACCTGCCGGACTCGCCGACTGCGCGCCTGGACGTGGAATTGTTGCTGGCCGCCGCCTTGGGCAAGTCCCGCAGCTACCTGCACACCTGGCCGGAAAAAATCGTCAGCAGTGAACACGCGCTGACCTTTGCCGACTACCTGCAACGCCGTCGTGCCGGCGAGCCCGTGGCCTACATCCTCGGCCAGCAAGGCTTCTGGAAGCTCGACCTGGAAGTGGCACCGCACACGCTGATCCCGCGTCCGGAAACCGAGATGCTGGTGGAAGCCGCCCTGGAATTGCTGCCTGCCACACCGGCCAAGGTCCTGGACCTGGGCACCGGCAGCGGCGCGATTGCCCTGGCCCTGGCCAGCGAACGCCCGGCCTGGCAAGTCACGGCGGTCGACCGCGTGCTGGAAGCTGTGGCCCTGGCCGAACGCAACCGCCAGCGCCTGCACCTGAACAACGCCACGGTGCTGAACAGCCATTGGTTCAGTGCCCTCGAAGGCCACACTTACAACCTGATCATCAGCAACCCACCTTATATAGCCGACACCGACCCGCACCTGGTGGCCGGTGACGTGCGCTTTGAACCGGCCAGCGCGCTGGTATCCGGGCATGACGGCCTGGACGACCTGCGGCTGATCATCGCCCAGGCGCCTGCGCACCTCGACGCCGCGGGTTGGTTGCTGCTGGAACACGGTTACGACCAGGCGCCCGCCGTGCGCGACCTGCTGCTGGGGGAAGGCTTTGAAGAAGTCCACAGCCGCATCGACCTGGGCGGCCACGAACGCATTACGTTGGGACGCCGCCCGTGATGAACGACCAGGAGCTGTTGCGCTATAGCCGGCAGATTCTGTTGCAGCATGTCGACATCGAAGGTCAGTTGCGCCTGAAAAACAGCCGCGCGCTGATCGTCGGCCTGGGTGGCCTCGGTTCGCCGGTGGCGCTGTACCTGGCGGCGGCGGGGGTGGGTGAGCTGCATTTGGCGGATTTCGACACTGTCGACCTGACCAACCTGCAACGCCAGATCATTCACGACACCGACAGCGTCGGCCTGAGCAAGGTCGACTCGGCGATTCGCCGCCTGAGCGCGATCAATCCTGACATACAGCTGGTTGCCCATCGCAGCGCGCTGGATGAGGATTCCCTCGCGGCCGCCGTTGCGGTGGTCGATGTGGTACTGGATTGCAGCGACAACTTCTCCACCCGCGAAGCGGTCAACGCTGCGTGTGTCGCTGCCGGCAAGCCTTTGGTGAGCGGTGCGGCGATTCGCCTCGAAGGCCAGCTGTCGGTGTTCGACCCTCGTCGCGCCGAAAGCCCCTGCTACCACTGTTTATACGGGCACGGCAGCGACGCCGAACTGACCTGCAGCGAAGCCGGTGTCATCGGCCCGCTGGTGGGTTTGGTCGGCAGCCTGCAAGCCCTGGAAGCCTTGAAATTGCTGGCCGGTTTCGGCGAGCCGTTGGTGGGGCGGCTGTTGTTGATCGACGCCCTGACCACGCGTTTTCGCGAGTTGCGGGTCAAGCGCGATCCCGGTTGCATCGTCTGCGGTAGCCAACATGGTTAAGGATGCGCCGATTGGTGTGTTCGACTCCGGTGTCGGCGGCCTGTCGGTGCTGGACGAAATCCAGCGTCTGCTGCCCCATGAGTCGCTGCTGTACGTGGCGGATGGCGGGAATATCCCCTACGGCGAGAAAACCCCGGCGTTCATCCTCGATCGTTCGCGACAGGTGGCGGAGTTCTTCCGTGAGAAGGGCGCCAAAGCGTTTGTGATTGCCTGCAACACGGCGACCGTTGCGGCGGTTGCCGATTTGCGCCAGGACTATCCCGACTGGCCATTGGTGGGCATGGAACCGGCAGTCAAACCTGCGGCTGCCGCGACCCGCAGTGGCGTCGTCGGCGTGCTGGCGACCACCGGCACCCTGCAAAGCGCCAAGTTCGCCGCCTTGCTCGACCGCTTCGCCACCGATGTGCGGGTGATCACCCAACCCTGCCCGGGCCTGGTGGAGCTGATCGAAACCGGCGATCTGGACAGCCCGGCCCTGCGCCTGCTGTTGCAAGGCTACGTGGAGCCGCTGATTGCGGCCGGTTGCGACACCATCATCCTCGGCTGCACCCACTACCCGTTCCTCAAGCCCCTGCTCGCCGAGATGCTCCCGCCGACGATCATTTTGATCGACACCGGGGCGGCAGTAGCGCGTCAATTGCAGCGTCTTTTGAGTGATCGCGAATTGCTGGCCACTGGCAATCCGCCGCCTGTACAGTTCTGGACCAGCGGCGATCCGCAGCATCTAAGAAATATCCTACCGACCCTATGGAAATCTCCCGGAGTTGTGCGTAGTTTTGGCGTGTGAAAAAAACGTGAAATAACGCCTTTATCCGCTGAACTTCTGGCTATACGGCAGCTTCTATAGCAAGTTAGCCGGTACAAAATCATACAACTTCGTTCGGAAGGGATGTTTCTCTATGAAGCGCTTGTTCTGTTTGGCTGCGATTGCGGCCGCAATGTTGGGGCACTCTTTTTCCGCACAGGCGGCAGGCCTGGAACTTGGGGTGGGAAGTACGAGCGATTCGACCATGACCTATCGGTTGGGGCTGACCTCGGACTGGGATAAAAGCTGGTGGCAGACCGATACGGGGCGCGTGACCGGGTACTGGAGCGGCGCCTACACCTACTGGGACGGTGACAAGCGCGCCAGTGTCAGCAGCCTGTCGTTCTCGCCCGTGTTTGTGTATGAGTTTGCCGGGGAGAGGGTGAAGCCGTACATCGAGGCCGGCGTGGGTGTGGCCGTGTTCTCCCGCACGCGGGTTGAAGACAACAATATCGGCCAGGCTTTCCAGTTTGAAGACCGGCTGGGCTTTGGCTTGCGCTTTGTCGGTGGCAGTGAAGTGGGCATTCGGGCCACCCATTACTCCAATGCCGGGATCAGCAGCAATAACGATGGTGTAGAGAGTTATTCGCTGCACTACACGCTGCCGTTGTAGTTTTTTAAGCACACTGCAAAACCATTGTGGGAGCGGGCTTGCTCGCGAAAGCGGTATATCAGCCACGAATCAGTTGACTGACACACCGCTTTCGCGAGCAAGCCCGCTCCCACATTGGCTACTCATTGGTTCCGAAATCAGCGATACACCGTCGCAATCCCCTGGCGCTCATCGATGCACTCCGGCGCGCCCATCTCGAATTCCCGGCAGATCAGCGGCCGCTTCTCGTAAATCGTGCACATCATCGTGTCGCGATCCAGCGCCGCGCACCAGCCGTCATCCAGGCGCAGCATGACTTCGCCGCCCCAATCGTCGGTATCGATAAAGCGATCGGGCACGCCGGTGTCGGTGATCAGCATGACTTCCAGCTGGCAGCAGCACGCGGCGCAGGTGGAGCAGGTGACGGCAGGTTCGGCGATTTGGGTATGGGGGATGTTGGTCATAGGCGCGCAGTGTAAGGCAAGCGGCTCATAGGTGTGTGAAAGGCCTGACGGACGTCAATGTGCCAACTGCCTGGCAACCCAATGCAACAACGGAAAAATCATCCCCCAGAGTAACGCCAGGCCGATGACGGTCGGCACGGTGCCATAGCCGAAACTCACCCCGGCCAGTTGGCTGCCCGCGTAATAGGACAACGGCCCGCCCACCGCCCCCAACAAACTCGCACGCCACCAGGGCTGCGCGCTCCAGGCCAGGCAATGGCGCAGCGTGGTCGCCAGCAATGCCCACAACAGGATCAGCCACCATGGTGCCAACGGTCCGGGCAGGCTGAAATGAAACACGCCGAATGCTCGTAGCACGGTGTCGATCACGGTGCCCAACAAGGTGACGGCAAGAATCACCTGGCCTTCCGCTGACCACGAACTTATCCACAGCAGGTGGATTACCAGCACCGCCAACCCCACCAACAGCCACAGACTGTCGCCGCCCAGCACACAGGCAAACCAGCCGCACTGGAACAGCACGGCATTTGCCAGTGGTTTAAGCATCAAAGCGCCCGAGCAGTGGCTGGGTCAGCGCCGCCGGCTTGGCCAGCAGCATCTGCGCGGTGCCGATGGTGCGCTCCATAAAGCCGCCTTCGCAGTAGCACAGGTAAAACTCCCACAGCCGCAGGAAGTATTCGTCGTAGCCCATTTCCGTCAGGCGGCTGTGGGCGCGGCGAAAGTTCTCATGCCACATGCGCAGGGTTCGCGCGTAGTGCAGGCCGAAGTCCTCCATGTGCAGCAGGTTCATGTCAGTGTCGCGGCTGACGACCTCCAGCATCTTCTGTACACAGGGCAGGGCGCCGCCGGGGAAGATATAGCGCTGGATAAAATCCACGCTGCTCTTGGCTTGTTCGTAGCGCTGCTCGCGAATGGTGATCGCTTGCAGCAACATCAGGCCGTTGCTCTTGAGCAACTGCGCGCACTGTTTGAAATAGGTCGGCAGGAAGCGGTGGCCCACGGCTTCGATCATCTCGATCGACACCAGCTTGTCGTACTGCCCGGTCAGGTCGCGGTAGTCCTCCAGCAGCAACGTCACCTGATTCTGCAAACCCAGGGCCTCGATGCGTTTTTCAGTGTAGGCAAACTGCTCTTTGGACAGGGTCGTAGTGGTGACCTTGCAGCCGTACTGCTGCGCGGCATAAATCGCCATGCTGCCCCAGCCGGTGCCGATTTCCAGCAGGTGGTCGGACGGTTTCAGCGCGAGCTTCTGGCAGATGCGTTCCAGCTTGTTCAACTGCGCCTGTTCCAGGGTGTCGTCAGCGGTGAGGAACTGCGCGGCCGAATACATCATGGTCGGGTCGAGGAACTCCTCGAACAGGTCGTTGCCCAGGTCGTAGTGGGCGGCAATGTTTTTCTGCGAGCCCTTGCGCGTATTGCGGTTGAGCCAGTGCAGGCCCTGGGTGAAGGGCCGCGCCAGTTTGGCCAGGCCACCTTCCAGCGCATCCAGCACGTCGAGGTTACTGACCATCACTCGTACCACGGCGGTCAGGTCCGGGCTGCTCCAGTAACCATGGATAAATGCCTCGCCGGCGCCGATGGAGCCGTTGGCCGCCACCAGCCCCCACACGGCTGAATCGAGGATCTGGATCTCCCCCAGCAGGTGCGCTTCCCGTGCGCCGAAGACTTGCCGTTCGCCGTCCTCGATCACCACCAACTGGCCGTGGCGCAGTTGGCCGAGCTGGCGCAGCACGGCTTTGCGCAGCAGCGCGGCGGTCATGCCGTTGACGTTCAAGCGGTTGGATTTGACCGATAAGCTAGGGGATTTCATGGCGGCGATCCTTGGTGTAACCGACTGCGGTGCGAGAAGCGCCTTCGGCGGCGTGATGGGAAAAAATCGGCGTGCGTTTAAGCAAGAGGCGCAAGGCCTGCCAATAAATGGCCAGGCAGGTCTTGGCGGTCATCCACGGGAAGCGCCACAGGTAGCGGTGCAGGCTGGCGCGGTTCAGGGCTTCGCGTTGCAGGCTCAAGGTGGCGTCGAAGACTTTCAGTTCGCCCTGCCAGTCGGCCATATGCACGCCGAGCCTGGCGGCGGGCGGGCTGAAGCTCATGCGGTATTCCAGGTCCCGGGGCAAGAACGGCGACACATGAAACGCCTTGGCCACGGCGAAGTGCTGATGCTCACCGGCAGGCAGCGCCTGGGCCGGCAGCACGTAGTGATAGCGCTCGCGCCACGGGGTGTTGGTCACTTCACAAAGGATCGCGGCCAGCGTTCCGTCGGCCTCGAAGCAGTAGAAGAAACTCACCGGGTTAAAGGCCAGGCCCCAACTGCGGGCCTGGGTCAGCAGGCAGATAACGCCCGAGGGGATGCGCCCCAGGGCCTTGCCGACTTCTTGGCGTACGGCATCGGTCAAGCTCATGCCGTGACGGGTAAATTCACGCAGGTAATCCTGCTGGCGAAACGCGAACGGCG
Source organism: Pseudomonas sp. D8002 (assembly GCF_013385695.1). Classification (NCBI taxonomy): domain Bacteria; kingdom Pseudomonadati; phylum Pseudomonadota; class Gammaproteobacteria; order Pseudomonadales; family Pseudomonadaceae; genus Pseudomonas; species Pseudomonas sp. D8002. Next base: position 37,106 of record NZ_JACAPM010000055.1, on the reverse strand, counting down.
CCCAGCGCTCGCCCGCCAATGGCGACAAGCCGAACACTTCGTCCTGTTCGCTGAGGTCCAGGTACAGCAGGCCGATCCGGTAGCGGAAGGCATGGCCCTTTGGCGTAAACCGCCGATGGGCGATCCAGCCACTGTACAGGGCGCTGTTCACAGGATTTCCCCGAACGCCTTGGCCACGCGCAATGCGCTGACCACGCCGTCTTCGTGGAAACCGTTGGCCCAGTAGGCGCCGCAATAATAGGTGTGCTGCGTGCCGTGCAGTTCTTCCCAGCGCGCTTGGGCGGCCACGGCGGCCAGGCTGTATTGCGGGTGGGCGTAGGTGTAGCGGGCGAGGACTTTGAGCGGGTTGATCAGCGCCGTTTGATTGAGGCTCACGCAAAAGGTGGTGGTGCTGTCGATGCCCTGCAGGATGTTCATGTCGTAGGTCACCGCCGCCTGTTTTTGCGCGCGGCCATCCAGGCGGTAATTCCAGCTGGCCCAGGCCAGTTTGCGCTCGGGCAGCAGACGGGTATCGGTGTGCAGGACGACGTCATTGTCGGCGTAGGGCAGGGCGCCAAGGATCTGTTGCTCGGCCAGGCTCGCATCCCCCAGCAAGGCCAGAGCCTGGTCGCTGTGGCAGGCGAACACCACCTTGTCGAATGCCTCGCTGCCGGCGGCGCTGTGGATAACTGCGCCGATGGCTGAGCGCTCAACCCGGGTGACCGGGCAATTGAGGCGGATATTTTCGCGGAAGGACTGGGTCAGCGGTTCGATATAGCGGCTGGAACCGCCTTCGATCACGCACCACTGCGGCCGGTTGCTCACCGACAACAAACCATGGTTCTTGAAGAACCGCACGAAGAATTGCAGGGGAAACCCGAGCATGTCGGCCAGGGACATCGACCAGATCGCCGCGCCCATCGGCACGATGTAGTGCTGGATAAAACGCTGGCCGTAGCCGCCCGCTTGCAGATACTCGCCCAGGGTCATCTCGGCGCTGATGCGTTGCTCTTGCAGGTCCAGCGGCGCCTGGCGGTTGAAGCGCAGGATATCGCGCAACATGCCCCAGAACCCCGGCGACAGAATATTCCGGCGCTGGGCAAACAGGCTGTTGAGGTTGTTGCCGTTGTACTCGAACCCGGCGTTCGGGTCGCACACCGAAAAGCTCATCTCGGTGGGTTTGTACGTCACGCCAATTTGCCCCAGCAGCTTGATGAAGTTGGAATAGGTCCAGTCGTTGAACACGATAAAGCCGGTGTCCACCGCATGGCTTTTGCCTTCCACCGTGACATTCACCGTGTGAGTGTGCCCGCCGATGCGGTCGCCCGCTTCGAACAGGGTGATGTCGTGGCGGCGACTGAGCAGGTAGGCGCTGGTCAGCCCGGCAATGCCGCTGCCGATAATGGCGATCTTCACAGGTCGTCCTTTCTCGGCGGCGGGCTGCGCAGCATGCGTTTGCCAATGATCAACTGGACGCGGTTCGGCAGTTTCGACAGTGGCCACAAGGCGGCAATAAACAGGGCAGGGAAGGCAATTTCCAATGGGCGGCTCTGCAGCTTGGCGAAGATATGTCGCGCGGCCTTGTCTGCCGGCCAGCTCAGGGGCATCGGGAAGTCATTGCGGGCGGTCAGCGGCGTGTCGACAAACCCCGGGCTGACCACGGTGACGTCGATCCCTTCAGGCGACAGGTCGATACGCAGGGACTCGAACAGGTAACGCAGGCCCGCCTTCGACGCACCATAGGCTTCCGCCCTAGGCATCGGCAGGTAGGTCACCGCACTGGCCACACCGACCAGGTGCGGTGTATGACCGGCACGCAACAGCGGCAGCGCGGCCTCGATGCAGTAACTGCTGGCCAGCAGGTTGGTGCGCACCACGTGCTCGATGATCGAGGCGTCGAACTGCCTTGCATCCACGTATTCGCAGGTGCCGGCATTCAGGATCACCGTATCCAGCGAACCCCAGGCCACCGCTATGTGTTCACCGATCTCGCGCACGGTCTGGCTGTTGGTCAGGTCGCCGGCCACCACCAGCACTTGCCCGGGGTATTGCTGGGCAAGCTGTTCCAGGGGCGCCTTGGAGCGGGAACTGAGGGCCACATGGGCACCGCTTTCGAGCAGCGTCTTCGCCAGTTCGGCCCCGATGCCACTGCTGGCACCGGTCAACCAGTAACGACGTGGAAGGTTAAGGCTCATCCCATTCTCCTTTTCAGCCAGCTGACCACACCGCCAAGGACCGGCACGTGTTCATACAGCAACTGTCCAGCGTCAAAATAATCCCGGTGGCGATACACCTTGTCGCGCCACAGCAGGTGCGAGCAGCCTTCCACACGAATCACTTCGCCCTTGGCCAGGCGCGGGTGGCAGAAGCTCATTTTCCAGCGCAGATAGCCTTCGCCTTCCGCTACTTGATCAAAGCCATGGAAGTCAAAGCGCAACTGAGTGACGTTGTCGTACAGCTCGGCGAAGTAGCGGTGCAACGCCGGTAGCCCGTGCACCTCGTGCAGTGGGTCGGTGAAACTGATGTCCTGGCTGTACAGGCCGTCGAGCAGGTGCAGGTTGTGCTTGTCCACACTGGCGAACACCTGGGCGAAGCGGCGCAGGAAATCACTCATAAGCACCTCCGACCGCCTGGCGTGAAGGCAGGCTGCGGAAAGCGGCGAGGGCGCGCTCGCGGGATTTTTTCAAATCGACGATAGGACGAGGATAGTCGGCCACACCAAAGAGGCCGCCCACGGCGTCGGGGTTGTGCACTTCCTTTTTGTTCAGCGCCGCCAGTTGCGGCAGCCAGTGCTTGATAAACACACCTTCGCCGTCGAATTTTTCCGATTGGCTCAAGGGGCTGAAAATCCGGAAGTACGGGGCCGAGTCGGTGCCGGTGGACGAGCTCCACTGCCAGCCACCGTTGTTGGCTGCCAGGTCGCCGTCGATCAGGTGACGCATGAAAAAGCGCTCGCCTTCGCGCCAGTCGATCAGCAGGTTTTTGGTCAGGAACATCGCCACCACCATGCGCAGGCGATTGTGCATCCAGCCGGTTTCCAGCAGCTGGCGCATGGCGGCGTCGATGATCGGCAGGCCGGTGCGTGCTTCCTGCCACGCCTTCAAGTCTTCCGGGCTGTTGCGCCAGGCCACGGCTTCGGTCTCTGGGCGGAATGCGCGGTGGCGCGAGACCCGTGGGTAGCCCACCAGAATATGTTTGTAGAACTCGCGCCACAGCAGCTCGTTGATCCAGGTAATCGCGCCGATGTCGCCGCTTTCGAATTCACCCTGGTTGCTTTGCAGCGCGGCATGCAGGCATTGGCGCGGTGAGACCACGCCCGCTGCAAGGTAGGCCGAAAGCTGGCTGGTACCGGGCTTGGCCGGGAAGTCGCGTTCGTCCTTGTAGTAGCTGATTTGTGCGTCGGCGAACTGGTCGAGACGGCGCCGGGCTTCGGCTTCGCCGGCAGGCCACAGGGCGCGCAAGGCTTCGCTCGGGGTAGCGAAGCCCTCGACGTGATCCGGAACCTCGTCGCTTTTGAGTTTGAGCGGCGCCTGCGCCTTGGGCGTGGCGACCAAACGCGGCAAGGCGCCATGCAGGCGGCTGTAGCAGACCTTGCGGAACTGGCTGAACACCTGGAAGTAGGTGCCGGTCTTGGTCAGCACGCTGCCGGGCTGGAAAAACAACTGGTCCAGATAGGTGTGGAACGTGATGCCTTGAGCTTCGAGGGCCTTGGCCACGGCGGCGTCGCGGCGCTCTTCGTGGATGCCGTATTCGTCATTGACGTGCACCGACTCCACCGCCAGTTCCTGGCACAGGCCTGCCAAAACTTCAGGTGCTTGATCCCAAGTGTCGGCATGGCGGATCAATAACGGAATGTTCAACTCGCTCAGTGCCGAGCTCAAGCGCTGCAGGTTGCGCAGCCAGAAATCGACCTTGCACGGCGCGCCATCGTGGGCCAGCCATTGCCCGGGGCTGATCAGGTAGACGGCCGCTGTCGGGCCACGCTGTGCGGCGGCGGCGAGGGCGGTGTTGTCATGTAGGCGCAGGTCGGTGCGCAGCCAGATCAAGTGCATTTAAATAAGTCCACGCTGGATCAGTACCTGATGGGCCGACAACGGGTCTTCGGCCAGGAGCAATTCAGGAATCTCTTCGGTTAATACGGACAGCTCCGCCTGGTGGATGCATACCGTTGGTCCGGTTATCAGTTTTGGGCAACTGAAGCCGCTCAACAGTTTGCCCAGCACCGAGGTATGGAGTGCCTTGCTCGAATACAGCAGTACCGCACGGGGTTGCAGATGCTCGACGGCCAGGGCCAGTTCGCCCACCGGCAATGGCCAGTCGAAAACTTCCACCGGGCAATCGGCGCTGCTGGCGAGCCAGGCGGTGAGCCACAGGTGCGGCTCCAGCGGCATGTCGGAATGGTTGATCAGCAGCAGGGGGGCGCCGTTGAGCTGGCGGTTGTTGTGATACATCCGCGCACCGAATTTGCTGCGCAGCCAGGAATAGAAAAATACCCGTTCCATTTGCGCGCCGAACTGGCCTTGCCAGCGCAGCTCAAGCTCCTTGAGCAACGGCAATAACAGTTGCTCGCACAAGGTGCGCGGCGGGTACAGCGCCATGGCCTGGTTGAAGGCATCATCCACCCGGCGCTCGGCCAGTTCGCTGATGGCCTGCACCAGGTGCTGGCGGCGGTTGTGCCATTCGTTTTCCACCGGCGGTTCGCTGGTGGCTTGCGCGGTGTCGATCAGGCTCTTGACCTGGCTGACCGGCACACCGCGGTTGAGCCAGGTCAGGATGGTATGGATGCGTTGCACGTGCTCGGCACTGAACAGGCGGTGCCCCTTGGGCGTGCGCTGGGGCACGATCAGCCCGTAGCGCCGCTCCCAGGCGCGCAAGGTCACGGCGTTGACGCCGGTCTGGCGCGCCACTTCGCGGATCGGCAGCCAGCCTTGTTCGATGGCCTCGGCGATGTCTTCGCCAGGTTCTTGCAGGGGAAAAGTCATAGGTTAAATCGCATTACGCAGGCTGAGGTTTTCCGGGTGCGGTTGCAGGTAGGCCTGCTGCGCGATATAGCGGTCCGGATGCTGGCGAAAGTGGTGCTTGAGCAGCGTCAGCGGTACCACCAGCGGCACGATGCCCTGGCGGTATTGGCTGATGATGGTCTGCATTTCCTGTTTGTCTTCGGCGCTGATGGCTTGCTTGAGGTAGCCGCTGATGTGTTGCAGCACGTTGGTGTGGGTGCCGCGTGTGGCGCACTGGGTCAGGGCGCTCATCAGTTCGCTGAAGTAGCCGGCGGCCAAGGCGCCCAGGTCGACGTCCCTGGGCATGCTGCCCAGCAGGTTGCCGAGGCTTTTGTAATGCACCGGGCTGTGGGCCATCAGCAGGTATTTGTAGCGCGAGTGAAATTCCAGCAGGCGGTGACGGGTCAGGCCTTCGGCGAGCAGTTGCTGCCAGGTGGCGTAGACGAACACCCGGGTCAGGAAGTTTTCCCGCAGCACCGGGTCATTCAGCCGACCGTCTTCTTCCACCGGCAGGTTGGGGTGGCGCGCACAAAACGCCTGGGCGTAGATGCCGCGCCCGCCGCCGTCGATGGGCATGCCGTTGTCCTGATAGACCTTGACCCGCTCCAGGCCGCAGGACGGGGATTTCTGCATGAAGATGTAACCGCAGAGGTCGGTGTGTTCAGCAGCCATTTGCTGGCCGTAATCGTCCAGCGGCTGGGTCACGTTAAGTTCGCGGTTTACGGTGCCAACGGCCTGTGGATTGAGCGGGTCGCCCACCAGGCGAATCGGCTCGCGGGGGATGCCCAGGCCAATGGCGACTTCAGGACACAGCGGCACGAAGTCGAAATAATCGGCCAGGGTCTGGCTACACAGCTGGGATTGTTTATGCCCGCCGTTGAAGCGCACGTTCTCGCCCAACAGGCAGGCGCTGATGGCGATTTTCGGTTTGCCGGTGGCGGGCAGGGTGCTGGACATGGCCAAACCTCGATGAAATTCCTGTACAGGGTTAAATGTCTGTACAACTTAATCTCATCATAGGTTTGAAGCTGTACAAGTCAAATAATTTGTACAGGTATTTGCGGAATGGCTATTTCCAGCCGATTTTCCAGTCTTCGGCGTTTTGCAGGGTTTGCCAGGCCAGGCGCTGCACGCGATGGCTCATCACGGCTTCCAGCTCGATTTCCTGCACATCGCCTTCGTCATCACGCAGCAGTTTGGTCACCAGAAAATGTTTTTCCTTGTACTGCGGGCGGGCTGCTGTCCACTTCGACAGCAGCAGCTTGGCGGGATTGATGCGGTTCATCGCAGGTGCTCGATCAACCGCCGCGCCGCCTCCTGGCCGCTGAGCCACGCGCCTTCCACGCGGCCTGACAGGCACCAGTCGCCACACACATACAGGCCCAGGTCGGCGTCGGCCAGCACGCCAAATTCATGGCTGGTGGACGGCCGCGCGTACAGCCAGCGGTGGGCGAGGGTGAAGGATGGCGCCGGCATGGCGCTGTGCAGCAGCTCGGCGAAGGCGCCGTGCAGGTGTTCGATCACGGCTTCCTTGGACAGGTCCAGGTGTTGCTTGCTCCAGGTGCTGGTGGCGTGCAAAACCCAGGTGTCGAGGGTGGTGTCGCGCCCCGGTTTGCTGCGGTTGCGCGCCAGCCAGTCCAGCGGGCTGTCCTGGACGAAGCAGCCTTCCATGGGCGTATCCAGCGGCTTGTCGAAGGCCAGGGCAATGGCCCAGGTCGGGTCCATCTTGACCCCGGCGGCGACACTCGCCAGCTTGGGCGCAGCGGCCAGCAAGGCAGTGGCCTGGGGCGCTGGGGTGGCGATGATCACGTGGCTGAACGGGCCGTGGCTTTCGCCGTCGGCGTCCAGCAGGTTCCAGTGATGTTTGCCCTGGAACACTTCGGTGATGCGGCAACCGAACTGCACCGGCAAGTCATCGAGCAGGGCGCGGGTGATCGCACTCATGCGCGGCGTGCCGACCCAGCGGATCTGTTCATCGGGGGAGGGCGTCAGTTGGCCGGACTTGAAGTTGTACAGCTGTGGCTTCCATTGCTCGGCGCAACCATTGGCCTGCCAGCGTTGCACCTCGTTGACGAAGCGCCGGTCGCGGGCGGTGAAGTACTGTGCGCCCATGTCCAGCGAGCCCGCATCGCTGCGCTTGCTGGACATGCGACCGCCACTGCCGCGGCTTTTATCGAAGAGTTGTACAACGTGCCCCGCGTCTTTCAACGCTCGGGCGGCGGAGAGACCGGCGATGCCGGTGCCAATGATCGCGATGGGAACAGTCATGGGAGGCCTCGTTTTACCGTTGGGTACAGACTACGCCGACACCAATAGCTGTACAATATTGTTTTTTGGTATAAGTTTTGGCGTACCTGATCGTTTGGCGTGACCTATGGTTAAACCTGAAGGTTTAACCAGCGTTGCGCCCGATTAAAACATCCCTGTTTATAAAATAGACTAACGGTGGTCGGCGAACGTTACACGAGGAACAACTCATGCACATTTTGCTGACCGGCGGTACCGGTTTGATCGGCCATCAACTTTGCCAATACTGGCTTGCCCAGGGCCATCGCCTCACGGTCTGGAGCCGCCATCCCGAACAAGTGGCTAAATTGTGCGGCGCCCAGGTGCGTGGCGTCGCCCGCCTGCAGGACATAAACGAGGCGGTGGACGCGGTGGTCAACCTGGCCGGCGCGCCGATTGCCGACCGGCCCTGGACGCATAAACGCAAGGCGCTGTTGTGGAGCAGCCGTATCGGCCTCACCGAAACCCTGCTGGCCTGGCTTGAGGACCTTGAGCACAAACCGGCGGTGTTGATCTCCGGTTCCGCGGTGGGCTGGTACGGCGACGGCGGTGAGCGCGAGCTGACCGAAGACAGCGGTCCGGTGCAGGACGATTTCGGCAGCCAGCTCTCCATTGCCTGGGAAGAAACCGCCCAGCGTGCCGAGGCATTGGGCATCCGCGTGGTGCTGGTGCGTACCGGGCTGGTGCTGGCGGCGGAGGGCGGCTTTTTGTCGCGGCTGTTGCTGCCGTTCAAACTGGCGCTGGGCGGGCCTATCGGCAATGGTCGGCAGTGGATGCCATGGGTCCATATAAAGGATCAAATCGCCCTGATTGATTTTCTTCTGCACAAGACCGATGCCAGCGGTCCTTATAATGCCTGCGCGCCACACCCGGTACGCAACCTGGAGTTCGCCAAGACCCTGGGCAAGGTGCTGCACCGCCCGGCGTTCATGCCCATGCCGGCGTTTGCCTTGCGTATCGGCCTGGGCGAGTTGTCCGGTTTGTTGCTGGGTGGCCAGCGGGCTTTGCCGCAGCGGCTGTTGGCGGCCGGTTTCACTTTCCAGTTCACTGAGTTGCATGCGGCCCTGGACGACTTGTCCAGCCGCCTCTAGAGATAGGATGTTGCATGACGGATCACGCGTTGTTACTGGTCAACCTGGGTTCACCGGCGTCCACTTCGGTGGCGGATGTGCGCAGCTACCTCAATCAGTTCCTGATGGACCCTTACGTCATTGACCTGCCATGGCCGGTTCGGCGTTTGCTGGTGTCGCTGATCCTGATCAAGCGCCCGGAGCAATCGGCCCATGCCTACGCCTCGATCTGGTGGGACGAAGGCTCGCCGCTGGTAGTTCTTAGCCGTCGCTTGCAACAACAGATGACTGCACAGTGGACCCAGGGGCCGGTGGAGTTGGCCATGCGCTATGGCGAGCCGTCGATTGAAAGCGTACTGACCCGGCTGGCGTCCCAAGGCATCCAGAAAGTGACCCTGGCGCCGTTGTACCCGCAGTTTGCCGACAGCACCGTGACCACGGTAATCGAAGAGGCCCGGCGCGTGGTGCGGCACAAAAAGCTGGCGATCGAGTTTTCGATTCTGCAGCCGTTCTACGATGAACCGGAGTACCTGGATGCCTTGGCCAACAGCGCCAGAGCCTATGTGGAGCAGGATTTCGATCATCTCCTGCTGAGCTTTCATGGGTTGCCCGAGCGCCACCTGAAAAAGCTCGACCCTACTGGGCAACACTGCTTCAAGGACGCCGACTGCTGCCAGAACGCCTCTCCCGAGGTGCTTGCCACGTGCTATCGCGCGCAGTGTTTCAGCGTTGCGCGGGATTTTGCCGAGCGCCTTGGCTTGCCGGATGGCAAATGGTCGGTGGCGTTCCAGTCGCGGCTGGGCCGGGCCAAGTGGATCGAACCCTACACCGAGGCACGCCTTGAAGCGTTGGCTCAGCAGGGCGTGAAGAAGCTGCTGGTGATGTGCCCGGCGTTTGTTGCGGACTGCATCGAGACACTGGAGGAAATTGGTGATCGCGGCCTGGAGCAATTCCGCGAGGCGGGGGGCGAGGAGTTGGTGTTGGTGCCGTGCCTGAACGATGACCCGCAGTGGGCGGCGGCGCTCAATACCCTGTGTGAAAGAGCGCCGGTCGCGCTGTAATCAAGCCGAGTGAGGACTGAATGTGGGAGCGGGCTTGCTCGCGAAGACGGTGGGTCAGTTAATGAAGATAGCGACTGAAACACCGCTTTCGCGAGCAAGCCCGCTCCCACATTGACGGTGCCCACTCTGAATTTTCGGTGTTACTCGTGATGCGGCTCGCCCAGGAAGGTCAGGGAGCTGGAAGGAGCGCCGGTTGCACTGTAATCAAGCCGAGTGAGGACTGAATGTGGGAGCGGGCTTGCTCGCGAAGACGGTGGGTCAGTTAATGAAGATGGCGACTGACACACCGCTTTCGCGAGCAAGCCCGCTCCCACATTGACTGTGCCCACTTTGGATTTGCGGGGTTACTCGTGATGCGGCTCGCCCAGGAAAGTCAGGGAACTGAACAGTCCGCGAGTCGCGACATCAGCATTGTCTTTGAGCGGGATTTCCACCTGCGCCGCAATCACATTCAATCCTTCATTTCTCACCAGCACCTGGGCGCGACCGTCTTTATCGGTCTCGGTGCTCAGGGTGTTCGGTGCGTTGCGATAGTCTCCGATCAGCTTGACCCCAGCCGCCGGCTTGCCATCCAGCAGCACCCGTACCGGCAGTGATTTACCCGGGCCGACCGTCAGCGGATCAACTTCCGGCAAGATCAGTAGCTTGATCTGATCCAGCTTCGGCAACTTCGCCCCCGGCTGGTAGATCGCCAGGCTGTACTTGAGGGTCTGGGTCGACTCAATCGCCCCCGGCACCTTGCTGCGGCCCTCGTTGATCCACTTCTTGTCAGGCGTCTGTGACCACATCCCGTTATCCAGGGCGACCGCCAGTACAGCCGGCGATTTGAGCGGCTTCAGGCGCGCATGGTCGGGCAGACGTTCCACGGTCACCGGGATCATTTTGCCGCTGGCGTCGTAGGCCCAGGCGCCGCTGATTTTCTGCGCCTTGAACGCGTTGTCTTCGGCGCCGTGGCCGTAGATCACTTCGATATTGCCGCGCCGTTGTTCGGTCCACAGTCCGTGGGCCGAGACTTGGGTGGCAAACAGCAGGCCGAGCACGGCCAGGGATTTGAAGGCTTGCATGGAGACGTCCTTTTACAGGTTGAGGGTCAGGCTGACGGTGAAGTTGCGCGGCTCGCCGGGATTGACCCAGTAATTGCTGTAGGAGCGCTCGTAGTACTTTTCATCGAACAGGTTGTTGAGGTTCAGGCCCACGGTGACGTTGTCGCTGGCCTTGTAATGGGCCAGTAAATCGACGGTGTGGTAGGCCGGTAATTCAAAGCGGCCCCCGGCTTCACCGGAGCGATCGCCGACGTAGGTAAAGGCCGCGCCGAGGTCGGAGCCGCGCAGCAAGCCGTCCTGGAATTCATACACTCCGAGCAAGCTGGCGCTGCGTTTGGCTACGCCGAGAATCCGGCTGCCAGTGGGGATGGCTTTGTCGCCTTTGGTCACTTCGGCGTCGATGTAGGCAAAGGCGCCGATCACCCGTACGGCGTCAGTCACCTGGCCGGTCAGTTGCAGGTCAAAACCCTGGCTGCGGGCCTTGCCCATGGCGCGCTGTGTGTCGGTAGCCGGGTCCAGGGCCAGGACATTTTCTTTCTCGATATGGAAGGCGGCGAGGGTGGTGCTCAGGCGGTCGTCGAACAGCTCGCTCTTGATCCCGATTTCATACCCCACGCCTTCTTCCGGCTTGAAGGATTTGCCGTCGGCGTCCAGGCCATTGTTGGGTTTGAACGAGGTGGAGGCGTTGGCGAACAGGCCCACTTCAGGCGTCAGTTGGTAGAGCAGGCCGGCGCGTTGGGTCAGGGCGTCGTGGGTCTGCCGGCTTTTGGCATGGTTGCGGCTGAAGTCGTCGGTGCGCTGCTCGAAGTGTTCGAACCGCGCGCCGATCATCCCCCGCAGGCGGTCGGTGAAGATGATCTGGTCCTGCAGGTTCAGCGCCTGGCTTTTCACCTGTTCGAAAAAGTCAGTGCCGGAGCGCTTGCCGTTCGGTTTGGGCTGGCCATAGACCGGGTCATAGATGTCGATGGCGTAATCGCCGCCGGCGATGGCGGTCACCCGTTCTTTCTTGCGGTAGTCCTCGTACTCGGTGCCGATCAGCAATTCGTGCTGCCAACTGCCGATGTCGAACCGACCGCGCAGTTCGAGCTGGGTGATGCTGTCATGCCAACCGGTGGAGCGCTCGCGGTAGCGGCGGCTGAGGGTGTGGCCATCGGCATCCAGCGCGCGGTTTTCCGAGGCGTTGCCCCACAGGCTGCCTTGTTTGTAATGGCTGGCCAGGCGCAGTTGCCAGGCATCGTTGAGGTGATGCTCGAGGCTGGCTTGCAGGCGGTTGTTGTGGTTGCGGATATCGCCGTCGTCGGGCTCGCCGAGAAAGGTCGAGCGGGAGACGCCGCTCCAGCGGTTGTTGGGCGCGACGATGCCGCGGTCGAAAGTGGAGCGGTGACGCACGAATTCACTTTCCACCAGCAGGTGTGTGTCCGGGTCCAGTTGCCAACTGATGGAGGGCGCGACGAAGACCCGTTTGGCCTCAACGTGGTTGCGGAAGCTGTGGTTGTCTTCCACCGCCAGGTTGACCCGCGATAACACGTTGCCCTCGCTGTCCAGCGGCGTGTTCACGTCCAGCGCGGTGCGGTAGCGGTCCCAACTGCCGGCGCTGGTCTGCAGTGTGGTGAAGGCCTCGTGCTGCGGCTTTTTGCTGACGATATTCACCGTACCGCCTGGGTCACCACGGCCATACAGGCTGGCGGCGGGGCCCTTGAGCACCTCGATGCGCTCGATATTCGCCGCGTCCGGCGTGCTCGGGTAACCGCGGTTGGCGCTGAAACCGTCCACGTAAAACTCTGACGTGGTGAAGCCGCGAACGCTGTATTCGTAGAGCGTCAGGCCGCCGAAGTTGTTCTGTTTGGACACGCCGCCGGCAAACTCAAGGGCACGCTCGACGTTGGTGCTGCCCAGGTCGTTGAGTACCGAAGCGGGAATCACGCTGATGGACTGTGGGATATCCCGCAAGGCGGTGTCGGTTTTTGTGGCGCTGGCGGAGCGGGTGGCGCGATAGCCCTTGACCGGGCCGGTGGCTGATTCGTACGCCTCGCTGGTGATGCGGGTGGCTTCCAGTTCAATGGTCGCAGTGTCTTCGGCGTAGGCCGGGTCCACCAGCAAACCCAGGGCGATTCCCGCCAGCGGGGCAAATCTTCGAGACGGCATGATAGAGCGTTCCAATAGCGATATTGAAACAATATAACATGACTAATGAGAATGAATTTCTTTTGAAATATTAGGTAACAGGAGCCCGCGAACGGGCTCCCGAAGCCGTTATTCCTCTTCTTTCACCGGTGCAGGCGGCGGACGCAGGCCGATTTCCGCCGACAGCTTGATTTCCTTGCCATTGCGCATCACCTGGATCGCCACCTTGTCGGTGGGTTTGATCCGCGCCACCTGGTTCATCGACTTGCGACCATCCCCGGCCGGCTCGCCGTCGATGCTGAGGATCACATCCCCCAGTTGCAGGCCGGCTTTCTGCGCCGGGCCGTCGCGGAAGATCCCGGCGACCACGATGCCAGGGCGTCCGGTCAGGCCAAACGACTCGGCCAGTTCCTTGGTCAGCGGCTGGACTTCAATCCCCAGCCAGCCCCGAATCACCTGGCCATGCTCGATGATCGACTTCATCACTTCAGTGGCCAGCTTCACCGGAATCGCGAAACCGATGCCCTGGGAGCCGCCGGACTTGGAGAAGATCGCGGTGTTGATGCCGGTCAGGTTGCCGTTGGCATCCACCAGCGCGCCGCCGGAGTTGCCCGGGTTGATCGCCGCGTCGGTCTGGATGAAGTCTTCATAGCTGTTGAGGCCCAACTGGTTACGCCCGGTGGCGCTGATGATGCCCATGGTCACGGTCTGGCCGACGCCGAACGGGTTGCCGATGGCCAGCGCCACGTCACCTACGCGCAGCCCTTCGGAGCGCCCGATGGTGATCGAGGGCAGGCCTTTCAAATCGATTTTCAGCACCGCGAGGTCGGTTTCCGGGTCGCTGCCGACCACGCGGGCCAGGGTTTCCCGGCCATCACGCAGGGCCACCACAATCTGGTCGGCGCCGGTGGTGACGTGGTTGTTGGTGAGGATGTAGCCTTCCGGGCTCATGATCACACCGGAGCCGAGGCTGGATTCCATGCGCCGCTGCTTGGGCGAGTTGTCGCCGAAATAGCGACGAAACTGTGGGTCTTCAAACAGCGGGTGCGCCGGTTTGTTGATGACCTTTGTGGTGTACAGGTTGACCACGGCGGGGGCGGCGATCACCACCGCATCGGCGTAAGTCACCGGGCCTTGTACCACCGCGCTGGTTTGCGGTGCCTGTTGCAGGTTGACATCAAGGGTCGGCAGGCCGACCAGTTGTGGATAACGCTGAATAATCAGCATCGCGATCAGCACGCCAGCCAACAATGGCCATCCAAAAAAACGCAGTGCCTTGAGCATGAAGAAAAATCCTGACAGGTTGCAGGGGGCGGGAGAGCGCCCATAATGTCGCGCATTATACGAGGCCGTGAGCGCCTCTGAACGGGATATTTAGGAGTCTTTTATGGCCGTTGCCCTGAGCACCTTAGTCGAGGAAGCGGACCGCTACCTTAATAGTGCCAAAATCGCCGATTACTGCCCCAACGGCCTGCAGGTCGAGGGCCGTCCGCAAGTGCTGCGCATCGTCAGCGGCGTGACCGCCAGCCAGGCATTGCTGGACGCGGCGGTCGAAGCCCAGGCCGACCTGGTGCTGGTGCACCACGGTTATTTCTGGAAAGGCGAAAGCCCGTGCATCACCGGCATGAAGCAGCGCCGCCTGAAAACCCTGCTCAAGCACGACATCAGCCTGCTGGCCTATCACTTGCCGCTGGACCTGCACCCTGAGGTCGGCAACAACGTGCAACTGGCCCGGCAACTGGACATCACCGTCGAAGGCCCGCTGGACCCGGACAACCTCAAGGTCGTCGGCCTGGTGGGCTCCCTGGCCGAGCCGGCGTCGCCCCGTGATTTTGCCCGCCGCGTGCAGGAAGCCATGGGCCGCGAGCCGCTGCTGATCGAAGGCAGCGAGATGATCCGCCGCGTGGGCTGGTGCACCGGTGGTGGCCAGGGCTATATCGACCAGGCGGTGCTCGCCGGGGTTGACCTGTACCTGAGCGGCGAAGCCTCGGAGCAGACCTTCCACAGTGCCCGGGAAAACGACATCAGCTTTATCGCGGCCGGGCATCACGCCACCGAACGGTATGGTGTACAGGCGTTGGGTGATTACCTGGCGCGACGCTTCGCCCTCGAACACCTCTTCATCGACTGCCCAAACCCGATCTAACGAACACCACCGGACACATGTGGGAGCGGGCTTGCTCGCGAATGCGGTGCATCAGTCGCCATATGCATTGACTGACACACCGCATTCGCGAGCAAGCCCGCTCCCACATTTGATCGAGTCGAGCCAAACCCAGCGGTATATTGATATACCGTTTCGATCTAGCCAGCCCCCTCAATAGAATCAGGCGCTGTGCTAGCATGCCCCGCTCGAACACGGCCCGCTGGCCGTCCATAAGATCGTTTTTCCGTGAGTAACCATGGTCGACAAACTGACGCATCTGAAACAGCTGGAGGCGGAAAGCATCCACATCATCCGCGAGGTCGCCGCCGAGTTCGATAACCCGGTGATGCTCTACTCGATCGGTAAAGACTCCGCCGTGATGCTGCACCTGGCACGCAAGGCCTTTTTTCCGGGCAAGCTGCCGTTTCCGGTGATGCACGTCGACACCCGCTGGAAATTCCAGGAGATGTACAAGTTCCGCGACAAGATGGTCGAAGAGCTTGGTCTTGAGTTGATCACTCACGTCAACCCGGACGGTGTGGCGCAGGGCATCAACCCGTTCACCCACGGCAGCGCCAAGCACACTGACATCATGAAGACCGAGGGCCTGAAACAGGCGCTCGACAAGTATGGTTTCGATGCTGCATTCGGCGGTGCCCGTCGCGATGAAGAGAAATCCCGTGCCAAAGAGCGCGTGTACTCGTTCCGCGACAGCAAGCACCGCTGGGACCCGAAAAACCAGCGCCCGGAGCTGTGGAACGTCTACAACGGCAACGTCAACAAAGGCGAGTCGATCCGTGTGTTCCCGCTGTCCAACTGGACCGAGCTGGATATCTGGCAGTACATCTACCTGGAAGGAATCCCGATTGTCCCGCTGTACTTCGCCGCCGAACGCGAAGTGATCGAGAAGAACGGCACGTTGATCATGATCGACGACGACCGCATCCTCGAGCACCTGTCCGACGAAGACAAAGCCCGAATCGTCAAAAAGAAAGTACGTTTCCGTACCCTTGGCTGCTACCCGTTGACGGGCGCGGTGGAGTCCGAAGCCGAGACGCTGACGGACATCATTCAGGAAATGCTCCTGACGCGAACTTCCGAGCGCCAGGGCCGTGTCATCGACCACGATGGTGCAGGCTCGATGGAAGATAAAAAACGTCAAGGCTATTTCTAAGGGGCTGTCATGTCGCATCAATCTGATTTGATCAGCGAGGACATCCTCGCCTACCTGGGCCAGCACGAGCGCAAGGAAATGTTGCGCTTCCTGACCTGTGGCAACGTCGACGACGGCAAGAGCACCCTGATCGGGCGCCTGCTGCACGACTCCAAGATGATCTACGAGGATCACCTGGAAGCCATCACCCGCGATTCGAAAAAATCCGGCACCACCGGTGACGACATCGACCTGGCGTTGCTGGTCGACGGCCTGCAGGCCGAGCGTGAGCAGGGCATCACCATCGACGTTGCCTACCGCTACTTCTCCACCGCCAAGCGCAAATTCATCATCGCCGACACCCCCGGCCATGAGCAGTACACCCGCAACATGGCCACCGGTGCCTCCACCTGTGACCTGGCGATCATCCTGATCGACGCCCGCTACGGCGTGCAGACCCAGACCCGTCGCCACAGCTTCATCGCCTCGTTGCTGGGCATCAAGCACATCGTGGTGGCCGTCAACAAGATGGACATCAATGGCTTTGACCAAAGCGTATTCGAGTCGATCAAGGCTGATTACCTGAAGTTTGCCGACGGTATCGCGTTCAAGCCGAGCACCCTGGCCTTCGTGCCGATGTCGGCCCTCAAGGGCGACAACGTGGTGAACAAGAGCGAGCGTTCGCCCTGGTACACCGGCCAGTCGCTGATGGAGATCCTCGAGACCGTCGAGATCGCCAATGACCGCAACTACACCGACCTGCGTTTCCCGGTGCAGTACGTCAACCGTCCGAACCTGAACTTCCGTGGTTTTGCCGGCACCCTGGCCAGCGGCATCGTGCACAAGGGCGACGAAGTCGTGGTGCTGCCGTCGGGCAAGAGCAGCCGCGTCAAATCCATCGTCACCTTTGAAGGTGAACTGGAAAACGCAGGTCCCGGCCAGGCCGTGACCCTGACCATGGAAGACGAAATCGACATCTCCCGTGGCGACCTGCTGGTGCATGCCGACAACGTGCCGCAAGTGACCGACGCTTTCGACGCCATGCTGGTGTGGATGGCTGAAGAACCGATGCTGCCGGGCAAGAAATACGACATCAAGCGCGCCACCAGCTACGTGCCGGGTTCCATCACCAGCATTGTGCATCGCGTGGATGTGAACACCCTGGAAGAAGGCCCGGCGAGCGCCTTGCAGTTGAACGAGATTGGCCGGGTCAAGGTCAGCCTCGACACGGTCATCGCCCTGGACGGTTACGCGAGCAACCGCACCACCGGTTCGTTCATCGTCATCGACCGTTTGACCAACGGCACCGTGGCTGCGGGCATGATCATCGCGCCGCCGGTGACCCATGGCAGCGCGGCGCAGCACGGCAAACTGGCTCACGTGGCCACCGAAGAGCGCGCCCAGCGCTTCGGCCAGCAACCGGCGACCGTGTTGTTCAGCGGCTTGTCGGGCGCCGGCAAAAGCACCCTGGCCTACGCGGTTGAACGCAAGCTGTTCGACATGGGCCGTGCGGTGTTTGTGCTGGACGGCCAGAACCTGCGCCACGACCTGAACAAGGGCTTGCCGCAGGACCGTGCCGGGCGTACCGAGAACTGGCGTCGTGCCGCGCATGTGGCGCGTCAGTTCAACGAGGCCGGCTTGCTGACGTTGGCGGCGTTTGTTGCCCCGGATGCTGAAGGGCGTGAACAGGCCAAGGCGCTGATCGGCGGTGATCGTTTGCTGACCGTGTACGTGCAGGCTTCGCCGCTGGTGTGTGCCGAGCGTGATCCGCAAGGTTTGTACGCGGCGGGCGGCGATAACATCCCGGGTGAGTCGTTCCCGTATGACGTACCGTTGAATGCGGACCTGGTGATCGACACCCAGGCGTTGTCGCTGGAAGACAGCGTCAAGCAAGTGCTGGAACTTCTGCGCCAGCGCGGCGCGATCTAAGCTTCACGCGCGCAAAAAAGCCCGCCATGTTGGCGGGCTTTTTTATGGGGCCTTGGAAACAACTCGGTCAAACGTGGGAGCGGGCTTGCTCGCGAAAGCAGAGTGTCAGCCGCCACATGTATAGGCTGGCACACCGCATTCGCGAGCAAGCCCGCTCCCACATTTTGATCAGTGACTGGCGGGATAATCTGTGTGCAATTTGGCGAGCAGCACATCCTTCTCTTCCCACAACCGGTTGATCCAGCCCTGGAACGCCAACCGATACTCCCCATCCTGCTCGTAATTCTTGCCGATAAACTCGGCCGGAATCTGCACCTCTTCAAACTGCACGACAACGTCCTTCACATTCCCGCACAGCAAATCCCAATAACCGGGGCGCCCACCAGGATAGTGAATGGTCACGTTCACCAGCGACTTCAGTTGCTCACCCATGGCATCCAGCACAAAGGCAATGCCGCCGGCCTTGGGCTTGAGCAGGTAGCGAAACGGTGACTGTTGCTGTGCATGCTTGCCCGGGGTAAACCGCGTGCCTTCGGCAAAGTTGAAGATTCCCACCGGGTTGTGGCGAAACTTCGCGCAGGTCTTGCGGGTAGTTTCCAGGTCCTTGCCTTTCTTTTCCGGGTGCTTTTCCAGGTACGCCTTGGTGTAGCGCTTCATGAACGGGAAGCCCAGCGTCCACCACGCCAAGCCAATCACCGGGACCCAGATCAGCTCTTGCTTGAGGAAGAACTTCAGCGGGCGAATGCGCCGGTTGAGCACGTATTGCAGCACCATGATATCGACCCAGCTCTGGTGGTTGCTGGTCACCAGATATGAGTGTTCATAGTCCAGGCCTTCCAGGCCTTTCAGGTGCCAGCGGGTGCGTCGCACCAGGTTCATCCAGGCCTTGTTGTTGCTGATCCAGGCCTCGTGGGTCTGGTTCATCAGCCATTCACTGAAGCGTTTGGCAAACGGCAGCGCCTTGAACAGCGCCACGATAAACAGGAACGAGCACAGCAAAATCGTATTCAACGCCAGCAACAGCGAGGCCATCACCCCGCGCACGGCGGCAGGTAGAAAATCCAGCATTTAGACATCCATAGGTCGGTTGGCGGCTTGAATCGCGGTCAATGCGATCGTGTACACGATGTCGTCCACCTGCGCCCCGCGGGGCAGGTCGTTCACCGGTTTGCGCAGGCCTTGCAGCATTGGGCCCAGGCTGACGCAATCGGCACTGCGCTGCACGGCCTTGTGGGTGGTGTTGCCGGTGTTGAGATCCGGGAACACGAACACCGTGGCCTTGCCCGCCACCAGGCTGTTGGGCGCCAGTTGCCGGGCCACGCTTTCGTTGGCGGCGGCGTCGTACTGCAACGGGCCGTCGATCAGCAGCGAGCTTTGGGCTTCGTGGGCCAGCAGGGTGGCTTCGCGGACCTTCTCGACCTCCTCGCCCGTGGCCGAATCACCGCTGGAGTAACTGATCATCGCCACCCGTGGCGTGATACCGAAAGCGGCGGCCGAGTCGGCGCTTTGCAGGGCGATTTCCGCCAGCTCCGCCGCGCTGGGGTGCGGGTTCATCACGCAGTCGCCGTATACCAGCACTTGCTCGGGGAACAGCATGAAAAACACCGACGAGACCAGGGTGCAGCCCGGCGCGGTCTTGATCAGTTGCAAGGCCGGGCGAATGGTATTGGCAGTGGAGTGGATGACGCCGGAGACCAGGCCGTCCACTTCATCCAGGGCGAGCATCATGGTGGCGATCACCACGGTGTCTTCCAGTTGCTGCTCGGCCATCGGCGCGTTGAGGCTTTTGGTTTTGCGCAGGGCCACCATCGGTTCCACGTAGCGCTGGCGAATCAGGTCGGGGTCGAGAATCTCCAGGCCTTCGGGCAGCTCGATGCCATGGGCGCGGGCTACGGCTTCCACGTCGGCCGGCTTGGCCAACAGTACGCAACGGGCGATCCCGCGTGCCTGGCAGATGGCGGCGGCCTGCACGGTCAGCGGCTCGCTGCCTTCGGGCAACACGATGCGCTTGTTGGCGGCCTGGGCGCGCTGGATCAGTTGATAGCGGAACACCGCCGGCGACAGGCGCATCTCCCGCGGCGTGCCGCAGCGCTGGTGCAGCCAGCGGGCGTCGAGGTGGCTGGCGACGAAGTCGGTGATGATCTCCGCACGTTCGCGGTCA
The DNA here is from genome assembly GCF_013385695.1 of Pseudomonas sp. D8002. Lineage (NCBI taxonomy): Bacteria > Pseudomonadati > Pseudomonadota > Gammaproteobacteria > Pseudomonadales > Pseudomonadaceae > Pseudomonas > Pseudomonas sp. D8002. The sequence continues at coordinate 17,154 of NZ_JACAPM010000055.1, read as the reverse complement.
TCAATCGGGATTTCCTTGTTCAGGCTGTTGAGCTGGTTGGCGGTGTCATACGAGCCGGTGCTCACCGACAACACCGGCAGCCCGGCCTGGAACGCGCCACGGCACAGGTCCATGATCCGTGGGTCGGGCAGGGTGTCGCTGGTCAGCAACAGGCCGGCCAACGGCACGCCGTTGATGGCGGCCAGGCTGACGGCGAGGATGATGTCGTCGCGGTCGCCGGGTGTCACCACCAATACGCCGGGCTTGAGCAGCTCCACGGTGTTGCGCATGGTACGGGCGCAGATGATGATCTTGGTCATGCGCCGGGTTTCGTAATCACCGGCATTGAGGATCTGCGCGCCCATCAGGTCGGCCACGTCGCGGGTGCGTGGGGCGTTGAGTTCCGGTTGGTAGGGGATGCAGCCCAACAGGCGGAAATCGCCGCTGCGCAACAACGGCGAATGCTCTTTGAGCCGTGCCGAGAACGCCTCCATGCTTTCGTCGGTGCGCACTTTGTTGAGGATCACGCCCAACACTTTTGGATCTTTCGGGCCGCCGAACAGCTGGGCCTGCAATTCCACGCGGCCGGAGAGTTCGGTCAGCACTTCGTTTTCCGGGGCCGAGACCAGGATCACCTCGGCGTCCAGGCTCTTGGCCAGGTGCAGGTTGACCCGGGCCGCATAGCTGGCGCTGCGGGTCGGCACCATGCCTTCGACGATCAGCACGTCCTTGCCCACGGCGGCTTGCTGGTAAAGGGTGATGATTTCTTCCAGCAGCTCGTCGAGCTGGCCGTCGCCGAGCATCCGTTCGACATGGGCCAGGCCCAGAGGCTGGGGCGGTTTCAGGCCGTGGGTGCGGGCCACCAGCTCGGTGGAGCGCTCGGGGCCGGTGTCGCCGGGGTGCGGCTGGGCAATCGGTTTGAAGAAGCCGACTTTCAGCCCGGCCCGTTCAAGGGTGCGCACCAGCCCAAGGCTGATGGAGGTCAGACCCACACCAAAATCGGTGGGCGCGATAAAAAAAGTCTGCATGCGAATTCTCTGGAGGTGCATGGCTTCGGTGGCGGCCTATGGCTGGCTGCCTACCGGGAATCAGGTGCCAAGGTTATCTTTATCTGAGCCTTGCGCACACCAGCCGCACGTAAAGGGCTTGTCTATTTTTTCAAGGCGTTGCGCCGGGTCCGTGACCCAGGCCCGGGATTGCCAGGGTGGCTGGTGGCGCAGGTGCTGGGTGTGGCCGCAGGAAAGCTCGACGACCCAGTGCCGGTCTTCGTCCTGGTGAAATCCGACGACCGTCGGGTCAGTTGTTCGACCCCGTCCGTCCGGGTTGTGTTCGCTTTCGGGCAAATCCTTGTTTAGACTTGTCCGTTCTTCATTCTTCTGCAAAAGGTCTCGCCCCATGCCGATCGCCGCCAATAAGGCTGTCTCCATTGACTATACCCTGACCAACGACGCTGGTGAGGTCATCGACAGTTCTGCCGGCGGCGCGCCGCTGGTCTACCTGCAAGGTGCAGGTAACATCATCCCGGGCCTGGAAAAGGCCCTGGAAGGCAAAGAGGTCGGTGACGAACTGACCGTTGCCGTAGAACCTGAAGATGCCTACGGCGAATACGCTGCCGAACTGGTCAGCACCCTGAGCCGCAGCATGTTCGAAGGTGTCGACGAGCTGGAAGTGGGCATGCAGTTCCACGCTTCCGCTCCGGACGGCCAGATGCAAATCGTCACCATCCGTGACCTGGACGGCGACGACGTGACCGTCGACGGCAACCACCCGCTGGCTGGCCAGCGCCTGAACTTCCAGGTGAAGATCGTCGCTATCCGTGACGCTTCCCAGGAAGAAGTGGCCCACGGCCACGTGCACGGCGAAGGTGGTCACCACCATTAATTGACTGAGCGCCGCTCTGTCAGTTGGAAAAAGGCGCCTTCGGGCGCCTTTTTCATTTGGCGGCTATTCTTGCCGACTTGGCGGCTGTAATCTCGAATGGCCGTTACGAAGAACATGGGATATCTGGAGTTCGTCATGAGTGCTTTCCACGACCTTAAACTCAAAGCCCTGGATGGTCAGGAGCTGCCTCTGGCGCCCTTCAAGGGGCAAGTCGTGCTGGTGGTCAACGTCGCCTCCAAATGTGGGTTGACCCCACAGTACGCCGCGCTGGAAAACCTCTATCAGCAATACAAAGACCAGGGTTTCACCGTACTCGGGCTGCCGTGCAATCAATTTGCCGGGCAGGAACCGGGTACTGAAGAAGAAATCCAGAAATTCTGCAGCCTCAACTACGGCGTGACCTTTCCCCTGGGCAGCAAGCTTGAGGTGAATGGCCACGATCGCCACCAGCTGTATCGATTGCTGGCGGGCGAGGGCGCCGAATTTCCCGGGGACATCACCTGGAACTTCGAGAAATTCCTGTTGGGCAAGGACGGCCGGGTGCTGGCGCGTTTCTCGCCGCGTACACCGCCGGATGACCCCTCCATTATTCAGGCGATCGAAAAAGCATTGAGCTGATACTTTCAGCATTGTCGAGTGAGTTTCTGTGGCAAGGGAGCTTCCTGTGGCAGGGAGTTTCCTATGGCAAGGGAGCTTGCTGTGGCGAGGGAGCTTGCTCCCGCTGGGCTGCGAAGCAGCCCCATGCCCTCCCGCTTTTACCCCTTAATCACCCCAATCAATAGTGCTATCCAACACGCTGCACACTCCATATTATCCACATCATAAATTCCTTTCCGATGGAGTGCTCCCATGCCTGTCCAAGCCTTGTTCAAACCGTTCCAGCTCGGTGCACTGCAACTGCCGAGTCGCGTGGTCATGGCGCCGATGACCCGTTCCTTTTCTCCGGGTGGCGTGCCCAACTCCAAAGTGATCGAGTACTACCGCCGCCGCGCCGCCGCCGGTGTAGGCCTGATCATCACCGAAGGCACCGTGGTCGGCCACCCGGCTTCCAACGGCTACCCGAACGTCCCGCACTTCTACGGTGAAGCCGCCCTGGCCGGCTGGAAGAAAGTAGTCGACGCGGTACATGCCGAAGGCGGCAAGATCGTTCCGCAACTGTGGCATGTGGGCAGCGTACGGCGCATCGGCACCGAGCCGGATGCCAGCGTGCCGGCTTACGGCCCCACCGAAAAACTCAAGGACGGCAACGTCGTCGTCCACGGCATGACCGTGCAAGACATCAAGGACGTGATCGCCGCGTTCGCCCAGGCTGCCAAGGATGCCCAGAGCATCGGCATGGACGGCGTTGAAATCCACGGCGCCCATGGCTACCTGGTGGACCAGTTCTTCTGGGAAGGCACCAACCAGCGCACCGACGAATACGGCGGCAGCCTGGCCAACCGTTCGCGTTTCGCCATCGAATTGATCCAGGCCGTCCGCGCCGCCGTGGGCCCGGACTTCCCGATCATTTTGCGTTTCTCCCAGTGGAAGCAGCAGGACTACACCGCGCGCCTGGTGCAAACCCCGGAAGCCTTGGGTGGATTCCTCAAGCCGCTGTCTGACGCGGGCGTGGATATTTTCCACTGCTCCACCCGCCGTTTCTGGGAGCCGGAATTCGAAGGCTCCGAGCTGAACCTGGCCGGCTGGACCCGCAAGCTCACCGGCAAGCCGACCATCACCGTGGGCAGCGTCGGCCTGGATGGCGAGTTCCTGCAGTTCATGGTCAACACCGACAAAGTGGCGCAACCCGCCAGCCTGGAAAAACTGCTGGAGCGCCTGAACAACGACGAGTTCGACCTGGTCGCTGTGGGCCGTGCGCTGCTGGTGGATCCGGATTGGGCACTGAAGGTTCGCGAAGGCCGTGAAGGCGACATCCTGCCGTTCAGTCGTGAGGCGTTGACGACGTTGGTGTAAGGGGCGACAGGGCGGGCATCGGTTGCTCGTCCTCGCACACCCCGCGTAATTGGCGCTCAAACTGCTCGATAATCGCCGGCCAACCCTGACGGCTGGCGTGTTGCCGGGCATTGAGCCGCACCCGGCGCAAGCTCTCGCGCTCTTCCAGCAGCCAATTGGCCGCATCGTAAAACGCTTCTTCATCCCCCGGCATCGCCAGCACGCCGCTGTAGCCATGGCGAATGTGCTGGGTTGCGGCCGCCTGGTCGTATGCCACCACGCCCAACCCTGAAGCCATGGCCTCCAGCACCACGTTGCCGAAGGTTTCGGTCAGGCTGGGAAACAGGAACACATCCCCGGACGCGTAATGCCGGGCCAGTTCCTCACCGCGCAAGGTGCCGCAGAAAATCGCCTCCGGCAGTTCCTTTTCCAGCATCGCCCGTTGCGGGCCATCGCCGACGATGATCAGTTTCATCTGGCGCAGTGGATACGTGTCCTGCAGCGTCTCGAAACAGCGCTTGAGTAACCCGAGGTTTTTTTCCTGGGCCAGGCGGCCGACATGCAGCACGGCAGTTTGCTCACTGGTCAGTGCCCAACTTTCACGCAACGCATTGTCGCGTTTGGCCGGGTGAAACAGCTGGCTGTCGACACCGCGCGCGAGCATGCCCAGGCGCTCGAAATGGCGCCGCTCCAGCTCCAGTCGCTGGCTGGCGCTGGGCACCAGGGTCAGGGTCGAGCGGTTATGGAACCAGCGCAGATAGTGGGTCAGCACCCGGCTCAGCATGCCCAGGCCGTACTGGTTGGAATACTGCTGGAAGTTGGTGTGAAAGCCACTCACCACGCTGATCCCCAGGCGCCGCGCCGCCCGCAACGCCGACAAACCCAGCGGCCCTTCCGTGGCGATATACAACACATCCGGGCGCTGGCGGGTCCAGCGCCGCAACAGCTTGTGCATCGACGACTGGCCCCATTGCAGCCCCGGATAACCCGGCAAAGGCCAGCCGCGGCAGAGCATCAGGCCGTCGTCGCTGGGCCGGCTCTGGTCGCTGCCCTGTCGTGGGCGAACCAGTTCGACTTGATGCCCGCGCGCGCGCAAACCGTCACACAGGCGGCCAAGGGTATTGGCCACCCCGTTGATCTCTGGCGGGAAGGTTTCGGTGATCAGGGTGATGTGGAGCGAAGCTGTCGTCATGACCCACAGTGTCGGCGTGGGCCATGTCGTCATTGTGTCTTTTGGATGATGGATTTGTGACGGCTCAGGCCTTTTTAATGGACATGGCCTCGGCGCCTTGCTCACGCACCCAGAACAACGTCGCCCCAGCCACCGCTGCCGGCATCATCAGCAGGTTGACCACCGGCACCAGCAACACCAGGTAGACGATGCCGCCAAAACTCATGCTCTGCCAGCGCTTCTGGCGCAGCCAGGCGAGCATTTCGTTCCAGCCCAGCTTGTGGTTGTCGGCCGGGTAGTCGATGTACTGGATCGCCATCATCCACACACCAAACAGCAGCCACAGCGGTGCTGCCACCAGATTGACCACCGGGATGAACGACAGGATAAACAGGCCGATAGCCCGGGGCAGGAAGTAACCCAGTTTGCGCATTTCCCGGGCCAGGGTGCGCGGGACCATGGCCGCCAGTTCGCCCCAGCTGAACGCCGGGAAATCATCGGTGCCGCGCACCACCACTTCGACCTTTTCCGACAGAAAGCCGTTGAACGGCGCGGCAATGATGTTGGCGAGCATGGTGAAGGTGAAAAACACCATCAGCACCACCAGCACCACAAATAAAGGCCACAGCAGGTAATTGAGGAAGCTCAGCCAGCTCGGCAGGGTCGGCATCAGCGTGTCGACCCACAGGCTGAACTGATGGCCGGCGAAGTAGATCAATCCGACGAACAGGATCAGGTTGATTGCCAGCGGCAGCAGCACAAACAGCCGCAGGCCGGGGCTGAGTACCAGTTTGAGACCTTCGCGCAGGTACTGTGGGCCTGAAAGAACGGGGGCGGGCATGGATAACTCCGGGCAATAGGGGCGAACGCGCCGACCTTACCGGCTTTGGGAGTACCGGGAAAGCACGGCCCGCATCGCGACATTAACGGTAACAAAGGTGTCGATTAATAGAAGGCATGGGATAGAGACCACCTATGAGCTGGATTGTTAATCCGTATTTCCTTAATCTTGCCTCCCTCTATACGCTGCACCCATTATTTTCAGGATCTGCGAGTTCAAGCCTTCCCCAAGTGCTTCGCGGTCCTTTTTTATTCCAGCCGTTCTGTAGTCCGGGCGGTCGATAGGAGTGAGTCATGTCTGATACCCGTCATTCGCGAGTGATTATTCTCGGTTCCGGCCCTGCCGGTTACAGCGCTGCCGTCTACGCTGCCCGGGCCAACCTCAAGCCGTTGCTGATCACCGGCATGCAAGCGGGCGGCCAGTTGACCACCACCACTGAAGTCGACAACTGGCCGGGGGACGTCCACGGCCTGACCGGCCCGGTGCTGATGGAGCGCATGAAAGAGCACGCCGAGCGTTTCGAAACCGAGATCGTGTTTGATCACATCAACAAGGTCGACTTCTCCAAGAAGCCTTACAGCCTGACCGGCGACAGCGGCGTGTACACCTGTGACGCGCTGATCATCGCCACCGGCGCCAGCGCTCGTTACCTGGGCCTGCCGTCGGAAGAAGCGTTCATGGGCAAGGGCGTTTCCGCCTGCGCAACCTGCGACGGTTTCTTCTACCGCAACAAGCCAGTGGCTGTGGTCGGTGGCGGCAACACCGCGGTGGAAGAGGCGCTGTACCTGGCCAACATCGCCAGCACCGTGACCCTGGTTCACCGCCGCGAGACCTTCCGCGCCGAGAAGATCCTGATCGACAAGCTGCATGCCCGCGTGGCCGAAGGCAAGATCATCCTCAAGCTCAACGCCACCCTGGATGAAGTCCTGGGCGACAACATGGGCGTGACCGGTGCTCGCCTGAAGAACAACGACGGCAGCTTCGACGAGCTGAAAGTCGACGGCGTGTTCATCGCCATCGGCCACACTCCGAACACCTCGTTGTTCGAAGGCGTGCTGGATGCCAAAGATGGTTACCTGATCGTGCAGGGCGGCCGTGAAGGCAATGCGACTGCCACCAACATCGAAGGTATCTTCGCTGCCGGTGACGTGGCCGACCACGTGTACCGCCAGGCGATCACCTCCGCCGGCGCCGGTTGCATGGCGGCCCTGGATGCCGAGCGTTACCTCGACGGTTTGAAGGACGCTTCGTTCTAAACCGCAGAAACAAAAAAACCGGCTGCGAGGCCGGTTTTTTTATGCGCGGGATTTGATGATCACCGCAGTCCAAATGTGGGAGCGGGCTTGCTCGCGAAAGCGGTGTGTCAGTCACCCGATGTATTGACTGACACTCTGCTTTCGCGAGCAAGCCCGCTCCCACATTTTGATCTATGTCTGACTCAGGATTTGCGGGTCAGTGGCTGTGCGGCAAACTTCACACCCGCCAACCCATGCTCGATCAGCGCACGAATGTTGCCATGGTCACTGCCTTCAGGCGTGGCCAGCACCGAACGGTAATGCTCGCCAAACGCCAACAGCGCTTCCTGGTCGCTCAAGCCTTCCAGCAGCGCCAGGCCCAGGGTCTTGCACGAACCTTCGTTCTGCCCGGCGGCGTTTTCCACGCTGCCATTGGTGAACGCTTGTGGCTGGTAGTCGTAACCCGCAGCTACAAAGGCCAGGGTATCGGCAAAAACATGTTCGCCACTGTTGAGGCTGGCGCGCAGGGTGTTCAGGTCAGTCATGGGTTTTTCCTTTGGCGAATGCCGCTTGCTGTTCGGCACTGGCTTCTTGCTGGTATTGGGCTTTCCACTCGGCGTACGGCATGCCGTACACCACTTCACGGGCGTCATCGAGGCTCAGCTCGATCTGGCGCTCGTCGGCCTCGGCCTTGTACCACTTGGACAAGCAGTTGCGGCAGAAGCCCGAGAGGTTCATCAGGTCGATGTTCTGCACATCCTTGCGGCTGTCCAGGTGGGCCACCAGCCGGCGGAAGGCGGCGGCTTCGAGTTCGAGGCGTTGTTGATCGTTCATGATGCTCACTGCAAAGGTAAGGGTTAGCGACTGGCCGCCAGGGTGATCGACACCGATTCGGCAAAACGCAACGCATGGGGTTTGTCGACTTCGACTTCGGCGTACAGCACCGATGTATTGCTCATCACCAGGTCGAGGATCTCCTGGGTCAGGCGCTCCAGCAGGGCAAAGCGATTGCCTTCCACATGGGCGATGATCGCCTTGGTGATGGTGCGGTAGTTCAGCGCGTGGTCGATGTCGTTGTCGCGCACGGCTTCCTGGGCGGCATACAGGATGGTCAGGTTGATCAACACATCCTGCTTGTTGAGGATTTCATCCTCGTTGATCCCGATAAACGTGCGCAGGCACAGGTCCTTGACCCGGATGCGCGCCATGCCTGGCTGAAGTTGTGGCATTGCTACTTGCTCCGTCCAATCAGTTGCAGGAACTCCATGCGCGTGGTGTTCGACTCGCGGAAGGCGCCGAGCATCACCGAGGTGTTCATGGTTGAATTCTGTTTTTCGACACCGCGCATCATCATGCACATGTGCCTGGCTTCTATCACCACCGCCACGCCGGCGGCCTGGGTCACCGTCTGGATGGCGTCGGCAATTTCGCGCGTGAGGTTTTCCTGGATCTGCAGGCGACGGGCGAACATGTCGACGATACGCGCCAGCTTCGACAGGCCGAGCACCTTGCCGGTCGGAATATAGGCCACATGGGCCTTGCCGATAAAGGGCAGCAGGTGATGCTCGCACAGCGAATACAGCTCGATGTCCTTGAGGATCACCATCTCGTCGTTGTCGGAGGAAAACAGCGCACCGTTGACGATTTCTTCCAGGTTCTGCTCGTAGCCGTGACACAGGTACTGCATGGCCTTGGCGGCACGCTTTGGCGTGTCGAGCAAACCCTCGCGCTCGGGGTCTTCACCCAGGCCCTTGAGGATCTCGCGGTAGTGGTGGGGCAGGGACAAAGTCATACAACATCCTCGCAAACGGCTTACTTGATATGCCGCCCGCCGTTGACGGTCAGGGTGGTACCGGTGACATACGGGTTATCCAGCAGGTAGCGCACGCTCTGGTAAATCACCTCGGGGCCGGGCTCGATGCCCAGTGCCGCCTTGGCCAGGACCTTGGCGCGGTAAGCCGCGTCGTCGCCCTCGTTGAACATCACCATTGCCGGGGCAATGCCGTTCACCTTGATATCCGGTGCAAGCTGCGCGGCAAACGACAAGGTCAGGCTGTCGAGCCCGGCCTTGGTGGCGCAGTAGGCAATGTGCTGGCGGCTGCCCTTGCGGGTCACGTCATCGCTGATGTGCACGATATCCGCAGGCGTGGAGCGTTGCAGCAGGTAAGCACAATGCAGGTTGATCAGGTACGGCGCAAGCATGTGCACGCTGAACATGTCGGTAAAGGCGCGGCTCTCGTCGCCGGGCGCTTCCGCCACCCAGGCCGAGGCATTATGAATGATCGCCCGCAGGCTTTGGGTGTGCGTCTTCAGTTCGTCGATGAAGGCGAGAATACCGGTCTCGTCGGAGAAGTCGGCAAACACACCGATCGCACCGCGTTCGCGCAAGGCTTGCACGCCGGGACGTTCGGTGCGGTAGCTGAAAATCACTGGCTGCCCTTCGTCCAGCAGGCGCTGGGCGCAATGCAGGCCGACGCGCTGGCCGGCACCGGTGATCAGGATCGGGGCGGGTGTTGAAGACATGGGAGGCTCGAATCGCTGGCAGGCTAAAACTATACCAGCGAGCGGCCTCCCTTGTACTCAAGCAGCGGCTTCGGTGGCCTTTACCCGGGCTGGCGCCGGATGCAGCCAACCGGCCAGCAGGTGGGTCGACAACGGGATAAAGAAGTAAACCATCAATGGCGTGAGCGCGAGGGTGCTGACTAGCACACGGCTCAGCAACCCCAACTCGCTGAGCAGCGGCTCAAGGCCGAAGTTGAACAGCAGCGACACCGGGAAAAATGCCAGCCAGATGGCCACGGCCTGCTTCCAGCGCGGCGGACGTGCGGCGGCGGCGCCAAACCAGCCGTCGATACCGCGTACGCGATGCTCCGACGGCGCAGCAAACAGCTCACTGCCACGCCCGAGCCATGCACCACGGGAGGCGGAAAACTCCCACGCATGCAGGGTTTTTTCGTCGGCGAAGCGGAAAATAATCTGGAACTCGTCATCGTTGGGCGGCGGTGCAAGCACGCCTGAACCCAGGTAACCGGGGAAGTCCGTGGCCAATTGCTCGCCTTCGCGCAGCCAGGCCATCAACTCTTCATAGCGACCCTTGGCCACGCGGCGCGCAACCATCAGGGTGACGGGGGAGGTAGACATTGTGTATCTCCATAAGGATCAGGTGCACTGGGCCGGGTAGGCGGCGCACGAACGAAGCTGCGGGGTAAGCAGCCACGTTGAAAAAACAGGCAAGGATTATTCCTGTTTTGCAGAAATACACCAGCGACATTGGTCGGCTTGTCGAAGACCTTGAATCGGACAGCTGTATGGGCGTTAAATGGGATCCAAGTTCCTGACAGTATATTGATGCCCTGATGTCTGTAATGACTGCTCCACGTCCCGACATGGCCCTTGGCAACCCTGCCGATTCCGATGAGCTGTTTCCGATTCGCGAAGTCGCGAGATTGACAGGCATCAACCCTGTCACCTTGCGTGCCTGGGAACGGCGTTACGGGCTGATCCACCCGGTTCGCACCGAAAGTGGGCACCGCCTGTATTCGCGCACCGATATCGAGACCGTTCATCGCATTCTTGACTGGATCGAGCGTGGCGTGGCCGTGAGCAAGGTCGGCAAGATCCTCGCCCGCGACGATCATCAAGTCGAAGCGGCGGCTGCTTCGCCGGCAGGTGCAGAGCATGAGTGGGCCCAATGGCAGGCGCAGTTGCGAATGGCCGTCGGTGCCTTCGACGACCGGCAACTGGACCGGTTGTATGGCCAGATTTTCGCTGCCTACCCGGTCGCGGTGGTGTTCCAGGACATCCTGATGCCCCTCTGGCAGCAACTGTTGCGACATCAGGGGCTGTTTGGCCAAACCAGTGAATGGCTGTTTTTTGATGGATTTCTGCGCAGCCGAACCTGGAAACGCCTGCAGATAGGCTGTGCCTCAGCGGCGCCGCGGGTATTGCTGGCGGCCATTGCGGGGGAGTGCCGAGAGCTGGAGTTGTTGGTCGCAGGCCTGTTGATGAGCGGTGACGAGTTGGCGGTCAAGGTCCTGGCTGTGGGCCAGCCGATGGATGAATTGACCCTTGTCTGTGAAAAAACCAGGCCACAAGCCCTTGTGGTGTTCTCCAATCACTCGCCGGCCAATGGCTTGCCTCGGCGCCTTGAACGGCTGGCCCTGACCCTGGATTGCCCGCTGTTGCTGGCCGGCGATGCGGCGGAGTTGGCGCAGGAACAACTGGCGGGTTCATCCGTCGGCTGCCTGGGTAACGAAGGGCGATTGATGCAGCGCCGCTTGCAGCAGTTTCTGCGCGGTAACCTGGATACCTGACGTCAGGCGTGGACTTCGGGGTGAAACAGGCGATGTTGCTGCAGGATAAACTGGCGCAGGCGCTCGGTCTCATCCACATCGTTCTGGCTCAGGCGGTAGGCGAACAATCCTCGGGCAGTTTCCCGTTCCAGCGTGCCCCGCACCGAAATGCGCTCGTACCCGGACGGACTGAACCACAGGGAAAAGGTTCTTGGCGCCTTGATCCGCCCGCGAATTTCCACCAGCAATCCCTTGAATGACACCTCATGTACCCACAGCGCACCGGGCTGGCCCTTGATGTTTTCCAGCGGCACCGGCTCTTCGAGCGCCAGGCGCCACGGGCGGATCATCGGCCCGTCTTCGAAAATACTCGGTACACCCAGCCGCAGATGCACGGCATGAAACTCGTCTTCCACCAATTGCAGCGGAAACGTCATTTGCTGGTTGTCGAATTGGGCCTGGAGGGTGACATGGTCATGGGCGGCCAGGCGGGTGAGCAGATCACGAATCTGCGCACCGCCATTGACCGTCAGGCTCGACGACGCGTCCCGCACGTTGAGTTGCGGGTTATGGTGCATGGTCTGAATAAAATCCAGCTCGTCCTGCGTCAAAAGCGCGTCGCGTTGCATTGATCTTGCTCAAGAAAAAGGTATTAAAACGCCATTATCTCTTTAAAGACCGCGTTTTCTAGTTTTTGTTAGATCCGCTCGTCGCCTTGAGTGCCGCAAGCTCCGCCTTGAGGTCAGCCAACTGGGCTTCCAGTTGCGCGACACGCTGCTGGGCCTTGACCTGAACGGTCACATCCTTCTGCACGCCGACCACATAGGTCTGTTTGTCGGCCGGGTTGTAAACCGTCGATAACGACAGCTCGTTCCAAAAATGTGTGCCGTCCTTGCGGTAATTGCGCAGGATTTCCCGGCAGGCGCCGCCACTCTCCAGGGCTTCGCGAATCGCCATCAGACCCGGCTGGTCACGGTCACCCGATTGCAGGAAGCGGCAATCCTGATAGAGGATTTCGTCGAGGGCGTAGCCGGTCATGCGCTCGAACGCCGGGTTTACGTAAATCAGTGGCATATCCTTGCCTTCGCGCTCGGCGATAACGATGCCGTCGTTGGAAGCGTTGATCACCAGTTGCATCAGCTTGGCGTTAATCATTGAGCGGTCCATGGCTTGTAGTTGGAGTTTGCAGTTTAAGACATGCCGGCAGCCTGTCCATGGGCCCCAGCTGTTAATATCCCAGGCTTTTAGTCAGCTACAGGATCAGATTGATGAAAGTCGCCATCCTTTCCGGCTCGGTGTACGGCACGGCTGAAGAAGTCGCCCGTCATGCTGCAAGCATCCTCAACGCTGCCGGCTTCGACGCCTGGCACAATCCGCGCGCCACCCTGGCCGATGTGCAGGGTTTTGCCCCCGAGGCCTTTTTAGCCGTGACCTCCACCACCGGCATGGGCGAATTGCCCGATAACCTGCAACCGCTGTATTCGACCATTCGCGACCAACTGCCGGCCGCCTGGCGCGGACTACCGGGCGCGGTGATCGGCCTGGGCGACGCCAGCTATGGCGACACCTTCTGCGGCGGCGGCGAGCAAATGCGCGAGCTGTTTGCCGAGTTGGGCGTGCACGAAGTGCTGCCGATGCTGCGCCTGGACGCCAGCGAAAGCGTGACCCCGGAAGCCGACGCCGAGCCGTGGCTGGCCGAGTTGGTCACTGCACTGCGCGGTTGACCGGGAACTCGCGCAACAACGCCAGCCAGGCCTGGGCGGCTTTCGACAGGTAGGCACCCTCACGCCAGATAAAGGCAATGTCCCAGCGCAGGTAGTCCGGCGCCTTGAGTGTCAGGCGCACCACCCCGGGCCGCACCAGGCCCCGGGCCACCACGCTGGGCAGCAACACCACGCCTTGGCCGGCGGCCACCAGGGCCGCAAGGAAATCCGCCTGGCCGCTGCGACCACTTTCCTTCGGGGTGAAGCCCAATTGCTGACAGGCCTGTAGCAGGCGGTCGTTCAACACAAAACTGCGCTGATACATCAGGAACGGCGTGTCAGCCAACTCCTCCAGGCGGATCTGCGCGTTATCGGCCAATGGATGGTCCATCGGCAGCAGGGCGTCCAGCGGTTCATCGCAGAATGCCTGCCAGGCGAATGCCGGGTCGCTGGGCATCAGGCTGCCGCCCACTTCCAGCTCTCCGCTCAAGATCGCCTGCTCGATATTGCGGCTGCCGCCTTCCAGCAACTGGATGGTGACGTTCGGATAACGCCGGCGGTATTCGGCAAACAGCCCGGCGAACAACGTGTCGCCGCCCAACTGCGGCAGGCCCATGCGCAACTCGCCACGGGTCAACTGATTCAAGTCATCCAGCTCACTGAGCAACTCGGTTTGCTGGCGCAGCATGGCCTCCGCCCGCTGCAGCACCACCTGCCCGGCAGCCGTCAGGCGAATCTGCGAACCCAGGCGATCCAGCAGCGGCGTGCCCAGGCTTTGCTCCAGTTGTGCCACCTGCTTGCTGACCGCGGACTGGCTGATGTGCAGGGTTTTACCGGCTTGGGTAAAACCGCCCCGGTGGATCACTTCGACAAAGCTGCGCAGCTGTTTAAATTCCATTCGCCTGATTCCAGTTTGGAATAGATTGCAGTCTAACAATTCGCTGTGGGGATGCCAGGCGCCTCTTTAAAATGGGTGCCCTGGGAGGACCCAAAGCTCATGAAACGTTTCACCTTCAAATTCGTTGGTCGGTTGCTGGCTGAACTGATCATCCTGCTGGCCATTTACTTTCTGGGCTGCCAACTGGCGGCCTGGCTGAGCTGGCCTATTCCCGGTGGCGTAGTCGGCTTGGGCCTGTTGCTGCTGACCTTCGCCACTGGCCTGGTCAAGCCGGCGGCCCTGCAATTGGGCGCCGGTGTGTTGATGGCGGAGATGCTGCTGTTCTTCATTCCTGCGTTGATGAGCCTCTTGGACTACGGCGGCCTGGTAAAGCACGACGGCTGGCGGATCATGTTGGTCATCGGCTTCAGCACCTTGTCGGTGATGCTGGTGACTGCGTTTACCGTGGAATTCGTCTGCCGCTGGAAGCTGCGCCATGAAGCTTGAGCTGATGCCGATGTTCTGGCTGGCGCTGACCCTCGGTGCCTACGGCTTCAGCCGCTGGATCTACCGGCGCACCGGGCGCTACCTGCTGTCGCCGCTGATCCTGGTGCCGGCGCTGCTGCTGGCGGTGGCCGTGCCGATGAAAACCGCCTATGCCGAATACGCCACCGACACCCACTGGCTGATGCTGGTGCTGGGCCCGGTGACCGTGGCGTTCGCGATTCCGATCTGGCAACAGCGCCAATTGCTGATGCGCCACTGGTCAGCGTTATTGCTGGGGATGGTCGCGGGCAGCGCGGCGTCCATCGCCACTTCGTATGGCCTGGCCAAGGCCCTCGCTCTCGACAGCTCGGTGACGATGTCGTTGGTGCCCCGTTCGATCACCACCCCGTTCGCGATGCCGGTGTCTTCCGACCTGGGCGGCGTGCCGGAACTGACGGCGGTGTTCGTGATGTTCACCGGGGTGTTTGGCGCCATGCTCGGCGGCGTACTGCTCAAGTGGTTGCCGTTGCGCACGCCATTGGCCCGTGGCGCATTGTTTGGCGTGGGCGCTCATGGCGCGGGTGTCAGCCGGGCTCATGAGGTGGGCGGTGAGGAAGGCTCCGTGGCGGGCCTGGTAATGGTGCTGACCGGCTTGCTCAACCTGTTCGCCGCGCCTTTATTGGCGTCGCTTCTCTGACACGCGCAGAACAAAATCGAACTATCCTCAGGACTGACCCGTTCGGTCATCAAGCTGGCTGCCAATGCAACTACGGCGGCCTCGAGGTCTGACTAGACTGCCTCTTCACTCAAAAAAACAATAATAAGCGCGCCAAGGAGGTCATTGCCGTGAGCCTAGCCACTGTTCAATCGACACACAGTGTAAAAGACCAGGTCAGCGCGGCCGAATGGCAGGCCCGCGTCGACCTCGCCGCGTGCTATCGCCTGGTGGCGATGCATGGTTGGGACGACCTGATTTTCACCCACATATCGGCCAAGGTGCCGGGCACCGAAGACTTCCTGATCAACCCCTACGGGCTGATGTTCCACGAGATCACCGCGTCGAGCCTGGTGAAGGTCGACCAGGCCGGCAACAAACTGATGGACAGTCCCTACGAGGTCAACCCGGCGGGCTACACCATCCACAGCGCGGTGCACGAAGTACGGCACGATGTGGTCTGCGTGCTGCACACCCACACCGCTTCCGGCATTGCCGTCTCCGCGCAGAAACAGGGCGTGCTGCCCATCAGCCAGCAATCGTTGTTCGTGTTGTCCAGCCTGGCCTATCACGCCTACGAAGGTGTGGCGCTGAACCACGAGGAAAAGGCCCGCTTACAGGCCGACCTTGGCGAAAACAATTTCCTGATGCTGCACAACCACGGTCTGCTGACCTGTGGCGGCAGCATCGCCGATACGTTCCTGATGATGTTCATCTTCCAGCGCACCTGCGATATCCAGGTGATGGCGCAGAATGGTGGCGCTGAACTGATCAGCATTGCGCCGCAGATATTGGCCGGTGCCCGGGCGATGATCGCTGGGGTCACCAAAAGCGCTCAGGGCATGGGCGGCGCGCTGGCGTGGCCGGCGTTGCTGCGCAAACTCGATGCACTCGACCCCGGGTATAAAAGCTGATGCCACTCGCCGAGATCCCGCTGCGCATCTGGCGCCAGCGTGCCCAGAGCTTTGAGTTTCGCGGCCGCACCATTCGGTACTGGGTGGCGGGGCAGGGCGAGCCGTTGCTGCTGATCCATGGTTTTCCCACGGCCAGTTGGGATTGGCATTACCTCTGGCAGCCGTTGGCCCAGCGCTATCAAGTGATTGCCTGCGACATGCTGGGGTTTGGCGATTCGGCCAAGCCGCTGGACCACACCTATTGCCTGCTGGAGCAGGCGGACTTGCAACAGGCGTTGCTGGAGCATCTTTGGGTGCAGCAGCCGGTGCATGTGCTGGCCCATGATTACGGTGACAGTGTTGCGCAGGAGTTGTTGGCGCGGCATTACGAAGGCCGGTTTCGGATGGGCAGTTGTGTGTTTCTCAACGGTGGGTTGTTTCCGGAGACGCATCGTCCGGCGTTGGTGCAGAAGCTGTTGCTGAGCCCATTGGGTTGGATGATCGGGCGGGCGTTTGGGCGTAATGCCCTTGCTAACAGTTTTGGGCAGATTTTCGGGCCGGCGACTCGGCCCAGTGAGAGTGCGCTGGATGATTTCTGGAGCTTGATCGAGAGCCAGGATGGGCCGCGGATTTTGCACAAGTTGATTGCGTATATTCCTCAGCGTCGGCGGCAGCGGGATCGATGGGTGGCGGCCATGCAGCGGGGGGAGGTGCCGTTGCGGGTGATCGATGGGGAGGTTGATCCGATTTCCGGGGGGCATATGGTTCAGCGTTATCGTGAGCTGGTGCCGCACGCGGATACGGTGTTGCTGGCGAATATTGGGCACTACCCGCAGATTGAGGCGCCGGTGCAGGTGTTGAAGCATTATTTGGCGTTTCGGGAGGGGCTTGGGGTTGGGGCTGCTCGGGTGGCTTATTCTTGATTGGGGTTGAGTACATATCCGTTATTTAGGTAACGGCGGCTTATGGTTCCGCTCTTACAGCGGGTCACTTTTGAAAAGCGCAAAAGTAACCAAAACGCTCTGCCCCGCCTGTCGGCGCCTCGCTTTGGCTCGGCGTTCCCTCACTCCGGCATTGCTCCGCGGGCCGCCGCGACGGGCCATCCATGGCCCGGCGCGGCTAAACCGGCGTCCTGCCGGTTTACCCGCT
>NZ_JACAPM010000054.1:0-63804 GCF_013385695.1 Pseudomonas sp. D8002 | reverse complement strand
GCTGTAAGAGCGGAACCCTAAGCCGCCGTTACCGCAGCAACGGATATGTACACCACACCGCAACGCCCCCACCCCCTGTTGGCCCACCTCTTGCTAAAGAATCCCCACAGGTAGCCAACGGCGGTTGCCCCCTCCACGACAAAGACGTCGCACACCCGGTTTGCCCCAGCGAACCCGGTGGCGGCGTTTTTTCGTTTTGGCCCCATAGCCCGGGGCCGATGGGGCGGCCACAGCCGTTCCATCACCAGGCCTTCTCATAAGACCCCTTACCGCTGAGGTGCGTGATGAAATCAAGCTTCTGGAAATCCGGTCACACCCCGACCCTGTTCGCCGCGTTCCTGTATTTCGACCTGAGCTTCATGGTCTGGTACCTGTTGGGTCCATTGGCGGTACAAATCGCCGCCGACCTGCACCTCACCACCCAACAACGCGGCCTGGTGGTCGCCACCCCCATCCTGGCCGGCGCGGTGCTGCGGTTCCTGATGGGCATGCTCGCCGACAAACTCTCCCCCAAGACCGCCGGCCTGATCGGCCAGGTGATTGTCATCGGCGCCTTGTTCGTCGCCTGGAAACTCGGAATCCACAGCTACGAGCAAGCCCTGCTGCTGGGCATGTTCCTCGGCATGGCGGGAGCCTCGTTCGCCGTCGCCCTGCCCCTGGCGTCCCAGTGGTACCCCGCCGAGCACCAGGGCAAGGCCATGGGCATCGCCGGCGCCGGCAACTCCGGGACGGTGTTTGCGGCCCTGCTGGCACCGGTGCTCGCCGCCGCGTTTGGCTGGAGCAATGTGTTCGGCTTCGCACTGATCCCGCTGATCCTGACGCTGATCGTCTTCGCCTGGCTCGCCCGCAACGCCCCGCAACGACCCAAGGCCAAGTCCATGGCCGACTACTTCAAAGCCCTGGGCGACCGCGACAGTTGGTGGTTCATGTTCTTCTACAGTGTGACCTTCGGTGGTTTCATCGGCCTGGCCAGCGCCCTGCCCGGCTATTTCAACGACCAATACGGCCTGAGCCCGGTCACCGCCGGCTACTACACCGCCGCCTGCGTATTCGGCGGCAGCCTTATGCGGCCTTTGGGCGGCGCCCTGGCCGACCGTTTCGGCGGGATTCGCACCCTGCTCGGCATGTACGGCGTGGCAGCGATCTGCATCGCGGCGGTGGGGTTCAACCTGCCAAGCTCCTACGCAGCACTGGCGCTTTTTGTGTGCACCATGCTCGGTTTGGGTGCCGGTAACGGTGCAGTCTTCCAACTGGTGCCCCAACGCTTTCACCGCGAGATTGGTGTGATGACCGGCCTGATCGGCATGGCCGGCGGCATCGGCGGTTTCGCCCTGGCGGCGGGCATGGGCGCGATCAAGCAAAGCACCGGCAGCTATCAGTTGGCGCTGTGGCTGTTCGCCAGCCTGGGCGTGCTGGCCTGGTTCGGCCTGTACGGCGTCAAGCGTCGCTGGAGAACCACCTGGGGCTCGGCTGCGGTGACGGCTGCACGGGTCTGATGAGCCTGCAACTGAGCTTCGCCCAAGCCAGCGCCACCGGCCCACGGCAGGAAAACCAGGACGCCTTGCGCCTGGTCACCCCCGCCCCGGAGCTGGCCGCCAGCAAAGGCTACCTGTGTGCCATCGCCGATGGCGTCAGCCAATGCGCCGATGGCGGACTGGCTGCGCGCTCGACCTTGCAAGCGCTGGCCCTGGACTATTACGCCACGCCGCAAACCTGGGGCGTGGCCCAGGCCCTGGAACGCTTGCTGGTGGCCCAGAATCGCTGGCTGCAAGCCAACGGCGGCGGCCAGCCGTTGCTGACCACCCTCAGCGCCCTGGTGTTTCGCGGCCAGCGTTTCACCCTGGCCCATGTGGGTGATTGCCGGGTGTACCGCTGGCTCGATGGCCAGTTGCAGCGCCTGAGCCAGGAGCATGTGTGGGAGCAACCGGGCATGCAGCATGTGCTCAAGCGCGCCATGGGCCTGGATCAGCATCTGGTGCTGGATTTCCTCGACGGCGAGTTGCGGGCAGGCGAGTGTTTCCTGCTGCTCAGCGACGGCGTGTGGGCGACCCTGGATGACAACAACATCAGCGCAATCCTGCGGGAACAGTCGGACCTGGACCTCGCGGTAAACACCCTGGTCAGCGCCGCGCATCTGGCCGGTAGCCAGGACAACGCCAGCGCCCTGCTGGTCCGCGTCGACCAGCTTGGCGCCGCCACCCTCGGCGATGCGCTGGTGCAGTTGCAGCAATGGCCCCTGCCGCCTCCCCTGAAACCCGGCCAGCGCTTCGAAGGCTGGCACGTAGAGTCGCTGTTGGGGCAAAGCCGCCAATCCTTGCTCTATCGGGTGCGCGATGCCCATCAACAGGCGTGGCTGCTGAAGACCTTGCCGCTCAGCCACGACGATGACGTGTTCGCCGCCCAGGCATTGCTGTCAGAGGAATGGTTCCTGCGCCGGGTCGCCGGCCGCGCGTTCCCTGAAGTCCATCCAGCCAGTGGCCGTCAGCATTTGTACTACGTGATGCGTGAATACTCCGGCCAAACCCTGGCCGAACTGTTCAAGCACCAGGGCCCATTGCCCCTGGCGCAGTGGCAAACCCTGGCCGAGCGCCTGCTGCGTGCCGTCGGGCTGCTGCACCGCCGGCAGATCCTGCACCGCGACATCAAGCCGGAAAACCTGCTGCTGGGAGAGGATGGCGAATTGCGTGTGCTGGACTTCGGCCTGGCCTACTGCCCCGGGCTCTCGGAGGATCGCGCGCACCTGTTGCCTGGCACGCCAAGCTTTATCGCCCCGGAAGCCTTCAACGGCGAACGCCCTACCCCGCAACAGGACTTGTATAGCGTCGGTGTGACCTTGTATTACCTGCTCACCGGGCATTACCCCTACGGCGAAATCGAAGCTTTCCAGCGTCCCAGGTTCACTACGCTTGTCGGCGCCAGCCGCTACCGCCCCGACCTGCCCGACTGGCTGCAACAGAGCCTGGAGCGCGCAGTCGCCGCGCAACCCGAGCAACGTTATGAAACTGCCGAGGAATGGTTGCTGGTACTGGAGCAGGCGGATCGCCGCGAGTTGAGCACGCGACCAAAACCGCTGCTGGAGCGCGAACCGCTGAAGGTCTGGCAAACGTTGGCCGTGCTGTCGCTGCTGATCAATCTGGTGCTGTTGTACTGGCTGTTGCACCACTAAGAGGCGAAATTTCTTGATACATCACCGCCTCACTTAGCAAAACCAGCCAAAATCCTACTTGGCACAACCGCTGCATTAGCTTTCCCATCAACACACATATAGCCGCACCTTCAACGTCGAAGGTCGGGCTTCCCGAGAGAACGGGACCAGGACAAAGGCGTCCTCGCTACTTACGTAGCGGGGACGCCTTTTTTTGTTGCGCACGATTTGTCGAGCCACTGCGGAGAACGACATGAAGAAACTCAAACTGGTGATGATCGGCAACGGCATGGCCGGGGTTCGCACCCTTGAAGAATTGCTCAAGCTGAGCACCGACCTGTACGACATCACCGTTTTCGGCGCCGAGCCCCACACCAATTACAACCGCATTTTGCTGTCGCCGGTGCTGGCCGGTGAGCAGACCTTCGAAGAGATCGTGCTCAATGACTTGAGTTGGTACCTCGATAACAACATCAAGCTGTTGCTTAACCGCAAAGTGGTGCAGATCGACCGGGTCAAACGCAAAGTCATCGCCGAAGACGGCAGCGAGGCCGAGTACGATCGCCTGCTGATCGCCACCGGCTCCACGCCGTTTATCCTGCCGATCCCGGGCAATACGTTGCAGGGTGTGATCGGCTACCGCGACATCGCCGACACCCAGGCCATGATCGACACCGCCAAGACCCACAAGCACGCGGTCGTCATCGGCGGCGGCCTGCTGGGCCTGGAGGCCGCCAACGGCCTGATGCTGCGTGGCATGCACGTGACCGTGGTGCATATCGGCGAGTGGCTGCTGGAACGGCAATTGGACAAGACCAGCGGCCAGTTGCTGCAAACCGAACTGGAAAGCCGTGGCCTGGTGTTTCGCTTGAAGGAGCAGACCGAGGCGCTGCATGACGCTGGCAACGGCCGCGTCGGCTCGGTGCAATTCAAGAATGGCGATGTGATCCCCGCCGACCTGGTGGTGATGGCTGCGGGCATCCGCCCCAACACCGAACTCGCGGAAAAATCCGGCATCCCGTGCAACCGTGGGATTCTGGTCAACGACACCCTGCAAACCTACGACCCGCGCATCTATGCCATCGGCGAATGCGCCAGCCATCGCGGGATTGCCTACGGCCTGGTGGCACCGCTGTTCGAGCAGGCCAAAGTCTGCGCCAACCACCTCGCCCAACTGGGTTTCGCGCGCTATCAAGGCTCGGTGACTTCGACCAAATTGAAAGTCACCGGCATCGACCTGTTCTCCGCCGGGGACTTCATGGGCGGCGAAGGCACGGAGACCATCACGCTTTCCGACCCGATTGGCGGTGTGTACAAGAAGCTGGTGATCAAGGACGACATCCTCGTCGGCGCCTGCCTGTACGGCGATACGGCTGACGGCGGCTGGTATTTCCGGCAGATCCGTGAGAACCATGCCATTGGCGAGATCCGCGATCACCTGATGTTCGGTGAAAATGCTTTGGGCGATGTAGGCCACCAAGGCCAGGACAAAGCCATGAGCATGGCCGACACCGCCGAAGTCTGCGGCTGCAACGGCGTGTGCAAGGGCACCATCGTCAAGGCGATTCAGGAACACGGTCTGTTCAGCGTCGACGACGTGAAGAAGCACACCAAGGCTGCCAGTTCCTGCGGTTCCTGCGCCGGGCTGGTGGAACAAATCCTGATCAACACCGTGGGCGGCGCGGCGGACGTCAAACCGAAAAGCGAAAAAGCCATCTGCGGCTGCAGCGACCTCAACCACGGGCAAATCCGCCAGGCCATCCGCGACCAGCACCTGCTGACCATCGCCGGCACCATGAGCTACCTGAACTGGCGCACCCCGAACGGCTGTGCCACCTGCCGCCCGGCACTCAACTACTACCTGATCTCCACTTGGCCCGGCGAGGCAAAAGACGATCCGCAATCGCGCCTGATCAACGAACGCGCCCACGCCAATATTCAGAAAGACGGCACCTACTCGGTAGTCCCAAGGATGTGGGGTGGTGTGACCAATCCGTCGGAACTGCGGCGCATCGCTGATGTGGCCGACAAGTACAACGTGCCGATGGTCAAGGTTACCGGCGGGCAGCGCATCGATTTGCTCGGCATCAAGAAGCAGGACTTGCCCGGCGTGTGGAAAGACCTCGATATGCCATCCGGCCATGCCTACGGCAAATCCATCCGCACCGTGAAGACCTGCGTCGGCAGCGAGTTCTGCCGCTTTGGTACGCAGAACTCGACGCAACTGGGGATTGAGCTGGAACATGACCTGTTCAATATGTGGTCGCCCCACAAGGTCAAGCTGGCAGTGTCCGGCTGCCCGCGCAACTGCTCGGAAGCGGGGATCAAGGACGTGGGAATCATCGGCGTCGATTCCGGCTGGGAGATGTACATCGGCGGTAACGGCGGGATCAAGACCGAGGTCGCCGAGTTCTTCGTCAAGCTGAAAACCGCCGAAGAAGTGCGCGAATACAACGGCGCTTTCCTACAGCTCTACCGGGAAGAAGCCTTCTACCTGGAGCGCACCGTGCACTACCTGCAACGGGTCGGCATGGAGCACATCAAGAAGGCTGTACTGGAAGACCCCGCGCGGCGCCAGGCGCTGAATGAACGCCTGCAATTTTCCCTGTCGTTCGAGCAGGACCCGTGGAAAGAACGCCTGGAACAGCCGCTGCTGAAAAAGGAATTCGACACCATCCCCGTCAAACTGCTGGAGGTGCCGGCATGAACTGGCTGGATATCTGCGCCCTCGAAGAAATAAATGCCCTGGGCTCGCGCATCATCAGCGGGCCAAAAGGCGACATCGCGATTTTTCGTACCAGTGACGACGAGGTTTTCGCCCTCGACGACCGCTGCCCGCACAAGGGTGGCCCGCTGTCCCAAGGCTTGATCTACGGCAAGCGCGTGGCCTGCCCGCTGCACAACTGGCAGATCGACCTGGAGTCCGGGGAGGCCCAGGCACCGGACGTCGGCTGCGCCCATCACCACCCGGCCCGTGTGGAAAACGGCCGGGTGATGTTGGCGCTGCGGGACGCCGGTTGATGAACCGCCAGACCACCGCGTCCACCTGCTGCTACTGCGGGGTCGGTTGCGGCGTACTGATCGAGCATGATGGCTCGCAGATCCTCGGCGTCAGTGGCGATCCGAGTCATCCGGCCAACTTCGGAAAATTGTGCAGCAAGGGCTCCAGCCTGCACCTCACCGGAGACCTCGCGGCCCGCGCGTTGTACCCGGAACTGCGGCTGGGCAAAGGCCTGGCCCGCAGCCGCACCGACTGGGATACCGCCCTGGAGCACGCGGCGAACGTGTTTGCCGAAACCATCGCTGAACACGGGCCGGACAGCGTCGCGTTCTATATTTCCGGGCAGTTGCTGACCGAGGATTACTACAGCTTCAACAAACTCGCGCGAGCGCTGGTGGGCACCAACAATATCGACAGCAACTCGCGGCTGTGCATGTCTTCGGCGGTGGTCGGCTACAAGCGCAGCCTGGGGGCCGACGCGCCACCGTGCAGCTACGAGGACCTGGAGTCGAGCGACTGCGTGATGATCGTCGGCAGCAATATGGCCTACGCGCATCCGGTGTTATTCCGACGCCTGGAGGAAGCCAAGGCCCGCCGGCCACAGATGAAAGTGCTGGTAATTGATCCCCGGCGCACCGACACCTGCGACTTGGCGGACCTGCATCTGGCGATTTTGCCGGGTACGGATGTCGCATTGTTCCATGGGATCCTGCACTTGTTGTTGTGGGAAGACTGGATCGACCGCGACTTTATCCAGGCCCATACCGACGGCCTGGTCGAACTCAAACGCCTGGTTCACGACTACACACCGCAAATGGTCACGCAGTTGTGCGGGATCAGTGTCGAGCAACTGCGTCTGTGTGCGGAATGGGTCGGCACCTCGGAGAGTTTTCTGTCGTTGTGGTGCATGGGGCTCAATCAGTCCACCGCCGGCAGCGCGAAGAACAGCGCCTTGATTAACCTGCATTTGGCGACCGGCACCATCGGCCGCCCTGGCTGCGGACCTTTCTCCCTGACGGGTCAGCCGAATGCCATGGGTGGGCGGGAAACCGGCAGTTTGTCAAATTTACTGCCTGGCCATCGTGAGGCTGCCAACCCCGAACATCGGGCAGAAGTAGCCGCGTATTGGGGGGTCGACCAACTGCCGGCCAGCACCGGGCTGACCGCCATCGAATTGTTTGAACAGATGCAGGCCGGCAAGATCAAGGCCTTGTGGATCGCGTGCACCAACCCCGCCCAATCCCTGCCCGACCAGAACACCGTGCGCCAGGCCCTGGAAGCGTGTCCGTTCGTGGTGCTACAGGAAGCCTTTCGTACAACCGAGACGGCGCGTTACGCCGACCTGTTGCTGCCAGCCGCGAGCTGGGGCGAGAAGGAAGGCACAGTGACCAACTCTGAGCGGCGCATTTCCCACGTTCGCCGAGCCATCGCCCCACCTGGGGAAGCGCGGCCGGACTGGGCAATCACCGTGGATTTTGCCCAACGCCTGGAGCAGCGTCTTTGTCCCGGAAAACCGGGGCTTTTTGCCTTTGAGCAACCGGCGCAGATCTTTGATGAATACAAGCTGCTGACCCGTGGGCGTGACCTGGACCTGTCGGGTATCAGCCACGCGCTGCTGGACCGGATAGGCCCGCAGCAATGGCCATTCCCGGCCGATGCGGTGGGCGGAACACCAAGGCTGTACACCGACGGATTTTTCCCTACGGAGACTGGCCGGGCGCACTTTGTCGCCGACCCTTATCGCGCCGCCAAGGAGCAGCGTGACGCGCGCTTCCCACTCACCCTGATCACCGGCCGCCTGCGGGACCAATGGCATGGCATGAGCCGCACCGGCACCGCTGCGCAGCTGTTCGGCCATGTCAGTGAAGCAGTGCTCAGCCTGCACCCGGACGAACTGCGTCGCCATCGCTTGAAGGAAGGGGATCTGGTCAGCCTGAAAAGCCGGCGCGGCAGCGTGATTGTGGCCGTCGGCAGCGATGACAGCGTGCGTCCCGGCCAGGCTTTCCTGCCGATGCACTGGGGCGACCGTTTTCTTAAAGGCGGCGTAAATGCGCTGACCCAGCCGGCATTCGACCCGCTGTCCAAACAGCCGGAACTCAAGCACAGCGGCGTGCGCCTGGAGGCGGTGCGGCTGCCCTGGCACTTGTTTGCGCTGATTGAAGGCGATGTGCAGCAACACTTCGAAGCGTTGCGACCGCTGTGTGACGGCTTTGCCTACGTCAGCCTGAGCCTGACCGGACGCGAGCGGCCTGCCCTGCTGATTCGTGCGGCGCATCACGAGGCGCCCGCCCTTGAACTGCTCAAGCAGATCGACCAACTGCTGGGCCTCAACGACGGCCCCGTGATGGCGTACGACGACCCGCGGCGCTCCATTGGCAAGCGGGTAAAGATTGAAAAAGGCCGTATCACCGCGATCCGCCTGGCTGGCGAAACCCTGGCTCGCCACTGGCTGCAAAGCCTGTGGCTGGAAGGTCGCACCGATGAGCAGTTACGCCGCTGGTTATTGGCGCCATTGAGTGCGCCACCGGGGGGCGGCTCAAGCAGCAACAAGACGCTGTGCAACTGCAAGAACGTCAGCGAAAGCGCGGTCTGCGCCGGCATTGCCCGGGGCCTGGACCTGAACGGGCTGAAGCAGGAACTGGGTTGCGGCACGCAATGCGGCTCCTGTGTGCCGGAAATCAAACGGTTATTGGCGAGTGGCAAGCAGCCAATCGCGATCAGAGTGTGAGGCAAGCATATGAGCGCAAAAGTCTGGCTGGTGGGCGCAGGCCCCGGCGATCCGGAACTGCTGACACTCAAGGCGGTGAGAGCGCTGCGGGAAGCCGATGTGGTGCTGATCGATGATCTGGTCAACCCGGCGCTGCTGGAGCATTGCCCCGCTGCACGGCTGATCACCGTGGGCAAACGCGGTGGCTGCCGTTCCACCCCACAGGCGTTTATCCATCGCCTGATGTTGCGTTATGCCCGGCAGGGTAAGTGCGTGGTGCGGCTCAAGGGCGGCGACCCGTGCATTTTTGGTCGCGGCGGCGAAGAGGCGGCGTGGCTCAGGCAGCAAGGGGTGGAAGTGGAGTTGGTCAACGGCATTACGGCAGGGCTGGCCGGGGCAACGAACTGCGATATTTCGCTGACGTTGCGCGGTGTCAGCCGTGGCGTCACGTTGGTCACGGCCCATACCCAGGACGACAGCAGCCTCAATTGGCGGGCCCTGGCAGAGGGCGGCACGACGCTGGTGATCTATATGGGGGTGGCGAAACTGGGGGAAATCCGCCGGCAATTGCTGGAAGGTGGCATGAGCGATGACATGCCGGTGGCGATGATTGAAAACGCTTCACTGCCACAACAGCGCGAATGCCGCAGCAGCCTCGCCCGGATGCAGGATGATGCGCACGAATTCGCGCTCAAGAGCCCGGCTATCCTGGTGATTGGCCGGGTTGCTCAAGCGACGCAGGCGCTTGCGGCCCTGGCCAGCGCCACGGCCTGAGGCAAATTGCAGGCGAAAAAAAGCCCGGCCTAAGCCGGGCTTTTTTCTACAACTCAGTAATTACTGAGCTGCTTGTGCTTCTACCGAGGCTTCTACGCGACGGTTGATAGCACGGCCAGCTTCAGTTGCGTTGTCAGCAACTGGGCGGGATTTGCCATAACCAACCGAGCTTACACGGTTAGGAGCGATACCGTCTTTGACCAGGACTTGCTTAACAGCGTCAGCACGACGCTGGGACAGCTTCTGGTTGTAAGCGTCAGGACCGACGGAGTCAGTGTGACCTTCAACAACGGTGGTGGTTTGTGGGTACTGTTTCATGAAGTCAGCGAGGTTTTTCACGTCGCCGTAGCTGTTAGGCTTAACAACCGACTTGTCGAAGTCGAACTTCACGTCCAGCTCAACACGAACAACCTGAGCAACCGGAGCTTCTGGCTCTGGGGTTGGCTCTGGAGCTGGTGCTGGGGTAGGAGCTGGAGCAGTTTTGCCAGCGTTGCCGCCGAAGTTTACGCCCAGGCCAACCAGTGCGGAGTAGTCCCACTTGCCGTTGTCGATAGCGTAGTCAGCTTCAACACCAGCACGTGCGAACAGGTTGTCGGTGAAGTAGTACTTCACACCAGCGCCAGCGATAGCCAGGGTCGATTGATCGCGACCTTTGTGACCATCAGCTTCAACGTTGGTACGGCTCTGGTGGCCGAAACCGCCCTCTACGTATGGACGCAGGGAGTCGACGCCAGCTTGACCGAAGTGGTACTGGGCAGTAACGCTGCCGGTATCACCTTTGATCTTCTGGTTGCCAGTACCGTCGTTCGAACGGGTGTGGTTGGTAGTGTCGTAGTTCAGGTTGATCGACACGTCGTCGGTCAGGAAGTAACCGATGCTGGCGCCAGGATTGAAGCCGTCTTCGATATGTTTGACGCTATCGTTGAACTGCTTTTTGTAAAACAGCTGGCCTTCAACTGCGCCTTGGCCTTGTGCCAGAGCGCCGACAGAAGTGGCAGCAATAAGAGTACCAATGGCCAAGCCCAAGGTGTTTTTCAGTTTCATCCGTTAAATCCCCATCTGGTGATTGTAAAGCAGTCCCACATACCGGGGGACAACTCGGCGACAAGTCTAACAGAACTTGCCTACACGTAAGAGATATTTGCCACGCACTAAGTTTCAGTGCTGCCCGCAAATTTCTCACGTAATTTATCAAGAGCGCGTTTGTAACGCATTTTTGTAGCACTCAAACCCATATGCATGATGTCAGCGATCTCCTGAAACTCCAGCTCTGCGACAAATCGTAGCACCAGAATTTCCCGGTCAATCGGATTCACATGCACCAACCAGCGATCGAGTCCGCCCTTTTCTTCCGGGGTAGGCGCCTTTTCCTCAGACGCTTCCTCAAGGGGGTCCAGACTCAAAGCATCCATCAAGCGACGCTTTCGCCGTTCCTTCCGATACTGCGTGATGCACTCGTTGTACGTGATGCTATAGAGCCATGTCTTGAACTTCGATTTTCCCTCGAAGTTCTTCAGGCCGTATAGCACCTTGAGCATCACTTCCTGACAGACATCATCCGCATCTCTATCGTTCCCTAAATACCTTGAACAAACGTTGAACAGAGTGCGTTGATACCTGCGCATCAATTCTTCGTACGCGCGTGTTACGTGAAACAGCTCCGTGTGCGAGCGCGCGACCAACTCCTCATCAGAGAGCTCACGGGGGTCATAGCGCGTGGACAGCGTTTGGGCTTTATTCAAAACAAGTCGTGCCGACAGTCAGGTCAATGTCCGCCATGGCCTGGATACCCAGGTTTGCGGCGGCGTACATTAGCAGGATTCGCCGGGTTAGCGGCTAGTCACATGCTGTTCCAGCAGGATCCGGTTCGAAAGCGACACCAGTTCGCCATCGTCCGTCAGCACTGTCGTCTTGACCGTGCCGATCTCCTCGATCTGCCCTTCGACCTCGCCCACACGCACTTGTTGCCCAACCTGATATAGCTCACGCACATAGATTCCCGCAAGAATCTGCCCGGCAATTTCCCGGCTTCCCAGTCCCATGGCCAGCGCAACGGCCAGACCAACGGTAATCAAAACAATCACAATCACATGGTTCAGCAGGTCGGTCTTGACCTCCAGCTGGCTGATCGCGACCGAAATACTGATGATAATCACCAGACCCTGGGCGATTCGCCCCAGGCCGCTGGCGTAATCCAGACCCACGCCTTCAGCCGCGCCACGCACCAGGCCATTGGCCAGTTGCGCCAGCAAAACCCCTACCAGCAACACCAGCGCGCCACCGAATACTTTCGGCAAATACAGCGCCAGCATGTCGAGCGTAGCTGAAACTCGCTCAAGTCCAAGGGATTCAGCCGCAGAAACCAGAAAAATCAGTAAAACAAACCAATAAACGATCTTGCCGATCAGTGTCGAGATCGGCACTTGCAACCCGGCACGCCCCAAAATCTTGGTCAGGCCGGTGCCCCCCATCAATCGATCAAGACCCAGCTTGGCCAGCAACTTGGAAAGCAGGGTGTCAAGCAGCTTTGCCACGACAAAACCCAGCAGTACCACCACCAGTGCACCAAACAGGTTGGGAATGAAATTCGCCACCTTGGTCCACAACGCAGTCATTGCAGTTACCAGACTCTGGGTCCAGAGATCGAGTTCCATATTCATTCAGCCTTATCAGCAGTGCGAGCAAGAGGTTTACGACGGGAAACCGGTGAGACATGGGCCGAACCATTGTTCAAGGCCATCATCAACGCCGGCAACCAGCGGCCAAGCAGACCGAACAGATCCCCCGCCCCGACCTGGCGGTTGGCGGTTTTCAAGACGCGACCCAGGCAAGCATCGTCGTCCCGGTTGGACGGCGAGGCATTGAGCATGTCACGCAAAGACTGTTCGAACGGATCGTGCATAAAAAACCTCTCGCAAGTGATTTAAAAGACGAGGGTAAAATTCTTCGGGTCACATGACCTCTTTCCACGTTCAGGTCACATTCAGCTCAAACCCAACGTAACCGTCGAAACAACCACCATTGCCCGACCGCCACCGTGACCATCATCAGGCAGGCAATCAGGAACCCGTAAGGGCTGGAAGAGAACGGAATTCCGCCTACATTGATGCCCAGCAAACCGGTCAGGAAACTCATCGGCAGGAAGATCCCGGTGATGATCCCGAAGCGGTACATGGTGCGGTTCATGCGCAGGCTCAAACGCCGGTCTTCGGTCTCCAGCACAAGCCCCACGCGCTCCCGGGCCAGCTCAAGCTCTTCCAGGTAGCGGGTCAGGCTGTTGTTCAATTCGTTCCAGTAGTCAGCATCGTCGTCACAGAACCAGGGCAATTTGATCCGGGTCAACTGCGCGAAAATATCCCGCTGCGGCGACAGGAAACGTTTAAGCCCGGCGGCGCGCCGACGGATCTGCAAAACGCTGCCATGCTCCGGAGTATACCGTTCGTCGGCATCCAGTTTTTCTTCTTCGATATCGACGATTTCGGACAAGTCGCTGACCAGATCCTGAACCTTGTTGGTCAGGTACTGCGCCATATACAGGACCAGTTCCGAGGAAGTCTTCGGCCCCTTGCCGTCTGCCAGTTGCACCAGCAACTCGTCGGTGGCGCGCAATGGGCGCAAACGCAGGGAAATCACCCGCGCTGCCGAGGCAAAGATCCGCACCGAGACCATGTCTTCCGGTTCGGCGCCGGGATTGAGGTTGACCCCGCGCAAAAACAGCAGCAGTTCGGCATCCGGCAGCGGCAACAGGCGTGGGCGAGTGTTCTCCTCCAGCAGCAGGTCACAGGCGAATTCGCTGAGGCCGCTGGATTTGCGCAACCAGGTCTGGGTCTGGGGATGGCTACGGTCCCAATGCAGCCACAGGCTTTCCTGAGGCTGCAGTTGCAGCTCATCAAGCTCTGTCCGGGCAATCGAACGCGCACCACCTTTACCGTCCAGCACCAGGGCATGCACCAGCCCCCACTGCGCGTTTTCTTCCTCGAACATCCTCACCCCTGTCGGCTACTGCTGTTTATTCAGGCATCTTCAGCGGGCTAGGGGAGACGATCACACCGTTATTGTCGGCGTACACGTACTCGCCCGGGCGGAAGGTCACGCCGGCGAATGTCACCGCCACGTTCAAATCGCCAATACCGCGCTTATCAGTCTTCATCGGGTGGCTGGCCAGGGCCTGCACGCCCAGATCGGTCTGGGCGATTACGTCGACATCGCGGATGCAGCCGTAGATCACCAGCCCTTCCCAGCCGTTTTTCGCGGCTTTCTCGGCGATCATGTCGCCCAGCAACGCGCGGCGCAGGGAACCCCCACCATCGACCACCAGCACCTTGCCGGCCCCATTGAGTTCGGCTTGTTCCTTGACCAGGGAATTGTCTTCAAAGCACTTAATGGTCACGATCTCGCCACCAAAGGAGTCCCGGCCGCCGAAATTGCTGAACATCGGCTCAACCACCTGCACCAGCTCCGGATAGGCGTCACACAGGTCGGGGGTAAGGTAATGGTTCATCGAGAAACTCCTGTAGGTGAAAGAAGGTGTCAAACATCCCACTGTTTACTTACATCTGGAAACGCTTTGCCGTGAAGGTTCTTTAATCCGGGCCGAATAGTCAGGCCCATCGGATAGCAACGCAAGACCCACTGCGCGACTGAATATGACCAGAACCACCCAACGCGTCATATCTTAGCCTCTACGGCAAACAAGCGAAACGCCCCTGATAGAGCCTTGCGCTCAAACCGCTGCCAGTTCCTGCGCCTGCGCCCCCAGCAAAGGTGTAAGCGGATTTTTCAACCAGCGCGTCACCAGCGGCCACACTTCAGCCTGGGCGGCCTTGCTGACGAGCATCTCGACATGCCCGAAATCCCCGCTGAACCCTTGCTGGCGCCCCAGGCACAGGTATTGGCGATGCTCGGAGCCGACCTGCTCAAAGAGCTTGCGACAGGCCCAGTCCGGGTCCTGGTGATCGCCGGCGGCGCTCACCGCCAACAGCGGCACGTCAACCTCGGCCAAGCCTTTCCACCAATCCTGCTTACCTTCGCCAAAGCGGCCGAACAGCCCATTCCAGCGCATGGCTTCAATCAATACGCCCGCCGGCTCGTCCTCCGGGCCGCGTTTCCACCGAGCGCCGGACAATTGGCCGAAACGTTTCAAGAGCAGGCGACCGGTCCACTCCACCGGTGGCAACTTCAACGGCCAATGCGTGCGACTGACCTGGCAGCCAAACAGCGCCACCGAGGCCACTGCCGGCGCGCCAAGGTGCTGCCCACCCAGGGCCGCAGCCAGGGTTGTGCCACCCAGGGAATGCCCGATCCAGTGGGGAATCTGCCCGCTTTGCTCACGCACGAAGGCGGCAATGGCCGGCAAGTCGTAGCGAGCATAGTCGGCGACACGATTCCTGGCGTAGTCCTGGTTGCGCCGGGACAGCCCGTGACCGCGCATTTCCGGGATCCAGACGTCAAACCCTTCGCGCGCCAGGTAGGCGCCCAGGCCGATCCCCTTGGGCGAGTACCAGAAGCGACGGTTGGAAAAACTGCCATGCAACAAAACCACCGGCACGCCCCGGTTTTCCGGGACGTCAGCCAGGCCCAGGCGGGTCACGGCCAGCTCGACGGTACCGTCAGGGCTGTTGCCGGGTTTCAGCCGATACACATCTTCACTCAGGTCGCCACGACGCTCAGCGCTGATCAAGGCGACGGGAAACAGGTTGCTGCTGCTTTGCATAATGCTCTTGCACAAAAAAGGGCGGCGTCCGGAAGGAGTTCCGCCCTGTACAGAATGAGAAATGCCGGCCAACCGCAAGGTTGACCGGCACTTTTGGGTGTTGCGTATTACGCCTGGGCTTGACCTTCAGCCAGGAAGAACCAGGTTTCCAGTACGGAATCGGGGTTCAGCGAGACGCTTTCGATGCCCTGCTCCATCAGCCACTTGGCCAGGTCCGGGTGATCGGAAGGGCCTTGGCCGCAGATCCCGATGTACTTGCCGGCCTTGTTGCACGCCTGGATGGCGTTGGCCAGCAGCTTCTTGACCGCAGGGTTACGCTCGTCGAACAGGTGGGCGATGATCCCGGAGTCGCGGTCCAGGCCCAGGGTCAGCTGAGTCAGGTCGTTGGAACCGATGGAGAAGCCGTCGAAGAACTCCAGGAACTCTTCAGCCAGGATGGCATTGGATGGCAGCTCGCACATCATGATGACGCGCAGGCCGTTCTCGCCACGGGACAGGCCGTTTTCAGCCAGCAGGTCCACCACCTGGCTCGCTTCACCCAGGGTGCGCACGAACGGCACCATGATTTCGACGTTGGTCAGGCCCATCTCGTTGCGCACGCGCTTGAGGGCGCGGCATTCCAGCTCGAAGCAGTCACGGAAGGCTTCGCTGATGTAGCGCGAGGCGCCACGGAAGCCCAGCATCGGGTTTTCTTCTTCCGGCTCGTAAAGCTTGCCGCCGATCAGGTTGGCGTACTCGTTGGACTTGAAGTCCGACAGGCGCACGATGACCTTTTTCGGGTAGAACGCCGCTGCCAGGGTGCTGATGCCTTCCACCAGCTTCTCGACGTAGAAGCCCACCGGGTCGTTGTAGCCGGCGATGCGCTTGTCGACGCTTTCCTTGATGTCCGGCGGCAGGCCGTCGTAGTTCAGCAGGGCCTTGGGGTGCACACCGATCATGCGGTTGATGATGAACTCCAGGCGGGCCAGGCCCACACCGGCGTTCGGCAATTGCGCGAAATCGAAGGCGCGGTCCGGGTTGCCGACGTTCATCATGATCTTGAACGGCAGGTCGGGCATGGCGTCGATGGAGTTTTGCTTGATATCGAAGCCCAGCTCACCTTCGAAGATGAAGCCGGTGTCGCCTTCAGCGCAGGACACGGTTACGCCCTGGCCGTCTTTCAACAGTTGGGTGGCGTTACCGCAACCGACCACTGCCGGAATCCCCAGCTCGCGGGCGATGATCGCCGCGTGGCAGGTACGCCCGCCACGGTTGGTGACGATGGCGCTGGCGCGCTTCATCACCGGTTCCCAGTCCGGGTCGGTCATGTCGGAGACCAGCACGTCGCCTGGCTGGACCTTGTCCATCTCGGACACGTCCTTGATGATCCGCACCTTGCCGGCGCCGATGCGCTGGCCGATGGCACGGCCTTCCACCAGCACGGTGCCGGTTTCTTTCAACAGGTAGCGTTCCATGACGTTGGCCGAGGTGCGGCTCTTCACGGTCTCAGGGCGGGCCTGGACGATGTATAGCTTGCCGTCGTCGCCGTCCTTGGCCCATTCGATGTCCATCGGGCACTTGTAGTGCTTCTCGATGATCATCGCTTGTTTGGCCAGTTCGCTGACTTCGGCGTCGGTCAGGCAGAAACGCGCGCGTTCGGCCTTGTCGACATCAACGGTTTTCACCGAGCGACCGGCCTTGGCCTCGTCGCCGTAGATCATCTTGATCGCCTTGCTGCCCAGGTTGCGGCGCAGGATGGCCGGGCGGCCGGCTTCAAGGGTGTGTTTGTGGACGTAGAATTCGTCCGGGTTCACCGCGCCTTGTACGACGGTTTCGCCGAGGCCGTAGGCGCCGGTGATGAACACCACGTCGCGGAAGCCCGATTCGGTGTCCAGGGTGAACATCACGCCGGCGGTGCCGGTTTCCGAACGCACCATGCGCTGCACACCGGCAGAGAGGGCCACCAGCTTGTGGTCGAAACCCTGGTGCACGCGGTAGGAAATAGCACGGTCGTTAAAGAGGGAGGCAAACACTTCCTTGGCTGCGCGGATCACGTTTTCCACGCCGCGGATGTTCAGGAAGGTTTCCTGCTGGCCGGCAAAGGAGGCGTCAGGCAGGTCTTCGGCGGTGGCCGAGGAGCGCACGGCGACAGCCATGTCGGGGTTACCGGCCGACAGCGTGGCAAACGCGGTGCGGATCTCGGCGTTGAGCTTCTCGGGGAACTCGGCTTCCATGATCCATTGACGGATCTGGGCGCCAGTCTTGGCCAGGGCGTTGACGTCATCGACGTCCAGCGCATCGAGGGCGGCATGGATCTGATCGTTGAGGCCGCTCAACTCGAGGAAATCACGGTAAGCCTGGGCAGTGGTGGCAAAACCACCTGGCACCGATACACCGGCACCCGCAAGATTACTGATCATCTCGCCCAGGGATGCGTTCTTGCCCCCTACGTGCTCTACATCATGGACGCCGAGCTTATCGAGGGAAACTACGTACTCTACCAAGGTGATCTCTCCACTTTCTGTGTTGGAAAAGCTCAGGACGCCGGCGGCTCAGTAGGAGCGGTTACCGGCGTTTGTGGCCTGGACCTGGAAAATAAGTGAGAATGCGGCCCACTGCGGGACGGCAAAATCGCGCCTATCATATCCAAGATTCGTCATCAGCTTAAGGCCCAAGGCTCAAATGAAACGATCTGCTTTCTTTATCTCCGACGGCACCGGCATTACAGCCGAAACCCTGGGTCAAAGCCTGCTGGCGCAGTTCGAAAACATTACCTTCAGCAAATTCACGCGACCCTATATCGATAGCGTGGATAAAGCGCGAGCCATGGTACAACAAATCAATCTGGCGGCCGAAAAAGACGGATTTCGTCCGATCATTTTCGACACCATCGTCAATCAGGACATTCGTGAGATCCTCGCCACCTCCAATGGTTTCATGATCGACATCTTCTCTACCTTCCTGGCGCCGCTGGAACAAGAGTTAAGTGAACATTCGTCATACTCTGTCGGAAAATCTCACTCCATTGGCCATAACTCCAACTATATGGAGCGGATCGAGGCGGTGAACTTCGCCCTCGACAACGACGACGGCGCCCGCACCCACTACTACGACAAGGCTGATTTGATCCTGGTGGGCGTGTCCCGCTGCGGCAAGACGCCGACCTGCCTTTATATGGCCATGCAGTTCGGGATTCGCGCGGCCAACTACCCGCTGACCGAAGACGACATGGAGCACCTGACGCTGCCGAGCGCCCTGCGCGCGCACCAGCACAAGCTGTTCGGGCTGACCATCGACCCGGACCGCCTGACGGCGATTCGCAACGAGCGCAAGCCCAATAGCCGTTACTCCAGCTATGCGCAGTGCGAATTTGAAGTGCGGGAGGTGGAAAATCTGTTCCGCCGGGAAAATATTGCGCACATCAATTCCACGCATTTTTCGGTGGAAGAGATTTCGGCGAAGATTCTGGTGGAGAAAGGGGTGGAGCGGCGGTTCAAGTAACTCCGCGCCCTGGCCAAGGTGCTTGTATGGCGAGGGAGCTTCTGTGGCGAGGGAGCTTGCTCCCGCTCGACTGCGCAGCAGTCGCAAACCAGACGACTGGTATTTAGTGAATGGCTTTGGGGCTGCTTCGCAGCCCAGCGGGAGCAAGCTCCCTCGCCACAGGGGTCATGTTCACACAAGCTGTTGGGTTCACAGGTGAAACCGCCCCCCGCCCTGCCCCAGCGCCGTCGCCAGCGCATCGAACCCATCCAGCAGCAACTGATCATCCCCCGACGTATTGCAGATGCTCGCCCGAATGAATTGCGGCACCGCCGTCTGCCCCACGGCAAACGCTTCGGCTGTCGCAATCAGGTAATTGTTCTGCTTTAACTCCGCCTCGATTTCCGACGCGCGCCATGGCTCCGGGACTTCGATCCAGAAGTGCGGGCTGTTCAGGTGAGTGCGGTACTCCAGCCCGATCAACAAACCTTCCACCAGTGCCTTGCGGCGGCTGATTTCCTGGATCTGCTGGTGCAACAGGTGTTCCGCCGTGCCGTTTTCGATCCACTGGGTCGCCAGTTCCAGCGTGACCGGCGTGGCCATCCAGCAGGTGGAACGCAGGGCCGCAGAAATCCGGCTGACCAACGCCGGCGGTGCATGCACGTACCCAACTCGCAAGCCTGCCGATACCGCCTTGCTCAGGCTGCTGATCAGAATCGTACGCTCCGGGGCAAAATGACTCAGGGGCGGCGGACGGTCTTCCACCAGCACACCGTGGGCCTCATCCTCGAGAATCAGCAGGTTGTGTTCCCGACAGACCTTCACCAATGCCTCACGGCGCGCGACCGACAGCACCGCCGTCGTAGGATTCTGGATGGTCGGCGTGCAGTACAACGCCGACACCCGGTGATTGCGGCAGACTTCATCCAGCGCCCCCGGCAGCAGCCCTTCTTCATCCATTTCCAGGCCGATCAGGCGAATGCCCAGCATGCGCGCGGCGGTGATCAACCCTGGATAGGTCAACTGTTCGGTCACCACCGTATCGCCGGCTCGCAACAGCGCCATCATTGCGCAGAGCAACCCATGCTGGCCGCCGTTCACGCAAATCACCTGCTCGGGAATCGGGTGGAAATCCCGCTGCACCAGCCACTGCGCACCCGCTGCCCGGTAACGCGGCAGCCCGGCATCCGGGGTGTAGGCACTGATGTCCTGCAAGAACTTGGCGTTGTTCGCCAGCGTCTGGAAGCTCTGGGCCAGGAACGTGGTCTCCTGCCCGGGGATGTGCATGTTGCGGCTCATATCAAAGTATTGCCGCGGCTCGTCGCTGAAGTTGCGAAAGCCTTCATCCCGTTGGCGCTCCATCCCACGCTTGCGTACGAAAGTGCCGTCGCCCACCCGCGCCACTACCAGCCCCAGGCGTTCCAGCTCACCGTAGGCGCGGCTGATGGTGCCAATGGTGACCCCCAGATTGTCGGAAAGCACCCGATGAGGCGGCAGTTTTCTTCCCGGTTCAATCAAGCCTTCAAGGATGCCTCGCTCCATGACATCGGACAGGCGCTTGTACTTCACGCCCTGCCCGTTGGAGAGTCCTTCTCGCATAATTGACACCATGTCAATATTTGTTTTGACAGCCATCATTCGCCCTAATAGTGTGCTTTTACGGGTTCAATCACCGAATCATGGCACTCAATATAGAGGTCAATTCGGTCTCATGGAAGCAATGTCACGATGCCAATGTCCGCCGTTCTCGAAAATGCTGAAAAAACAAAAACTCACAAGCAGTGGTTGGCCGGGCTGATTACCAGTGTGATGTTCCTGATCGTGTGTCTCAGCTGGGGCACTACCTGGCTGGGCATCAAGATCGCCGTGGAAAGCGTGCCACCGCTGACCTCCGCCGGGCTGCGGTTCCTGATCGCGTTTCCGCTGTTCCTGTGTTTCGCCTGGGTGCGCCGCGAGCCGATCCTGTTTCCCCGGGAAAGCCGCTGGTTCTTCGTGTTTGTGACGCTGTCCTACTTCAGCGTTCCGTATTACCTGCTCAACTACGGCGAAATGCATGTCTCGTCCGGCCTCACCGCGCTGCTGTTCAGCTGCATGCCGGTGTTTATCCTGATTTTCTCCGCGCTGTTCCTGCGCGAGCGCATCTACTTTTCCCAGGTGATCGGCATCGCCATCGGGTTCGGCAGCCTGTACATGATCATCAAGAGCCAGGGCCTGCACCTGGACCACGCCGAGTTCTTCGGCGTGCTGGCGATCCTGGCTGCGGCGATCATGCATGCCTTGTGCTACGTGATTACCAAGAAACAAGGCAGTGCCATCAGCGTGATCACCTACAACACCCTGCCCATCGGCATCGCCGGGTTGATGCTGTTTGTCGCCGGGCTGTGGTTTGAAACCCCGACCTTTGAAGACATCACCCTGCGGTCCTGGAGTGCGCTGTTCTACCTCGGGCTGGTGGCCTCGGTGGGCGGTTTTATCGTGTATTTCATGCTGCTCAAGCGCCTGAGCCCGATCATTTTGTCCTTCGTGTTCATCATCTTCCCGGTGTTCGCGGTGATCATCGGGGCCTGGTACGAGGGCGTGCAGATTTCCAGGGACCTGATGATGTATTCGGCGATCCTGCTGGCCGGCTTTGCCATCACCAAGCTGCCCATCGAAAAGCTCCTGGCGAAGAAAAACTGAGATGAAGGTCCTGAGCCCAAACGCACTGGAGCAGATTTACGCCCACGCCGACCGCAGCTACCCCGAGGAATGCTGCGGCTTTGTTTTCGCCGATGGCAGCGTGTACCTGGGCAGCAACATCCAGAACGAGCTGCACCGCAAGAACCCCGAGATGTATCCACGCAGCGCCGCCAACGGCTACACCTTTTCGGTGGCCGACACGCTGATGATGAACAAGGCGTTTCGCAGTGATAACCCGGTGGTGGTGATCTACCACTCCCACCCTGACGTCGGCGCGTATTTCAGCGACGAAGACCAGGACAAGGCCCTTTTCATGGGCGAGCCGATCTACCCCGTAAGCTACCTGGTGGTGGATGTTCGCCAGGGCAAGACCCAAGGTTCCAAGCTGTTTGCCTGGGATGGCAAACACTTCGCCCAAAAACCCTTCAACGACCTGCAAACGGAGTTGTGCATGAACGCTGTCTCTTTCCCCGACATCCTGGTCCGCGTGGCCAAGCTGCCAGCATCGACCCTCGAGGGTGCCGGATCGACATTGCGCGAAGTCATTGAAAACCTGTGCGATAACCATCCGAATTTACGTGCGCACCTGTTTCACGAAAATAACAACCAGATCAAGGAGCACTTCCTCTTTATCGCTGAAGAAGAGCTGATCAACGCCGATGACAGGTTACCGGAAGAAGCCAGAATCGAAGTACTGCTGGCCACCTCCGGCGGCATGGACGTCGACCAACTGAGCAACGAAGAAGTGCAACGCTACGTGCGCCACATCACCCTGCCCGGCGTCGGCCGCGAAGGCCAGTTGAACCTGAAGAAAGCCCGCGTGCTGATCATCGGCACCGGCGGCCTCGGTTCGCCCATCAGCCTGTACCTGGCGGCAGCCGGCATCGGCACCCTGGGGCTGGTGGATTTCGACGTGGTGGAAAGCAGCAACCTGCAACGCCAGATCGTCCACGGCAACAGCACCCTGGGCCTGCCCAAGGTCGAGTCCGCCAAGCAGCGCTTGCAGGACCTCAACAGCCACATCCAGATCAACACCTACGACACCGCCTTCAACACCGACAACGCCCTGGAACTGGTGGGCGCCTATGACCTGGTGATCGACGGCACCGACAATTTCGAAACCCGCTACCTGGTCAACGACGCTTGCGTGCAGTTGGGCAAGCCGTTGGTGTACGGCGCCATCTACCGCTTCGACGGGCAGATCAGCGTGCTCAACTATAAAGGCGGGCCGTGCTATCGCTGCCTGTTTCCCCAGGCACCACCGGCGGAACTGGCGCCCAACTGCAGCGCCGGCGGGGTCATCGGCGTATTACCCGGGGTGGTCGGGATGATCCAGGCCACCGAGGCGATCAAGCTGCTGATCGGCATTGGCGAACCACTCTCGGGCCGGCTGATGCGCTTTGATGCGCTGGCGATGAAGTTCAGCGAGATCCGCTTCAAGCGCCGCGCCGACTGCCCTTGCTGCTCGGAACTGCGCCACAGCCAAACCATCGCCCCCGCCGTCTGCGCCGACGCCCTGCCAAGCCAACCTTCCCTGGCCGAAGAACGCTACATCAAGCCGCGGGTGCTCAAGCAACTGCTCGAGCAACACAGCAAGGCCGACGTACTGCTGGATGTGCGGGACGCCAGCGAGCTGGAAGTGTGCAAGTTGCCGGGGGTGGTGCACATCCCGCTGGCCGAGCTCGACGGGCAACTCGCCAACCTCAGCCGCGACAACACGCACTACCTCATCTGCTACGCCGGGACCCGCGCGGAGCAAGCCGCCAGCACCTTGCTGGCCGCCGGATTCGCCAACACAAAAGTACTGCAAGGTGGCATGAAACACTGGGTTCGCGACGTCGAACCCGACATGCCTTTGTACTGATCAGCGGCCATGGGCTCTTACTTGATGTTGCATAACTCGATACTCGACGCCATTGGCCAAACGCCCATCGTGCGCCTGGAACAGTTTTCCGAAGACCTCGGCATCGAGGTCTACGCCAAGCTGGAATCCCTCAACCCCGGCGGAAGCCACAAGGCACGCATCGCCCTGGGCATGATCCTCGACGCCGAGCGCCGGGGCATTCTGATTCGTGGCTCAGGGCAAACCATCATTGAGCCCAGCGGCGGCAACACCGGCATCGGCCTGGTGATGGCCGGTAACGTGCTGGGCTACAAAGTGGTGCTGGTGATCCCCGACAACTACAGCCCCGAGAAGCAGAAACTGCTGCGCCTGTACGGCGCCAGGGTGGTGCTGTCGGACAGCCGCCTGGGCAACAATTCCCACGGCGAAAAGTGCATGGAGCTGCAGCTGGAAAACCCCAGCTACGTGATGCTCAACCAGCAGCGCAACGGCGCCAACCCGCAGACCCACCGTGACACCACCGCCCGGGAAATCATCCGCGCCTTCGGCGAGCTGCGTGTGGACTACTTCGTCAGCGGCATCGGCACCGGCGGCCATATCACCGGCATCGGCGAAACCCTCAAGAGCACCTGGCCGGCGATCCGCGTGATGGGGGTGGAGCCGGAAGAGTGCGACCTGCTCAGCGACCGCCATGCGCCGCACCATATCCAGGGCCTGTCGATCGGCTTGATCCCGAGCATTCTCAACGTCGCGATCATTGACGGAATGCTCAAGGTGTCGCGCCAGGAATGCCTCGACATGATCAAACGCATCATGCGCACCGACGCCATCAGCCTCGGGCTGTCGTCGGCCGCCAACATGGTAGCCATCGCGAAGCTGGCGCCGGAGCTGCCCACCGACACCGTCGTGCTGACCATGGTCTACGACAGTGCCGACAGCTATCTGCCCTGTTTTGAATAACAACTATTGCGGGGGTGCCTCCATGGGGGGCTTTATCGACATGCAACAACTGCACGATGAGTTGCTCACCCACCTCATCACCACGCTTACGCCTGCGCAGTTGAAGCAGCTGGAGGCGCATCTCGCGCCGCTGATCCAGGCGGCGGCCCAGGCGGTGGCCGAAGACCTGATCGCCTATGCCTGGCGCGACCCGGCGTCCCGTGGGCGCGGAGAGCTGATCCTGGAGTCCTACGCCTCGTTCAAGGCCGTGCTGTATTACCGCCTGGCCCACCTGGTGTGGAATTTCCCGGACAAGAACAACGGCGTGTTTTCCGCCATCGCCCTGAAGCTGAGCAACCAGGGCAAGATCCTGTCCGGCGCCGAAATTCACCCCGCAGCGCGGATCGGCCGGCGCTTTGTGCTGGACCACGGTTACGGCACGGTCATCGGTGAAACCTGCGAGATCGGCAACGACTGCTACATCCTCTGCGGCGTGACTCTCGGCGCCCGGGGCATCGCCAACAACCCGGACGGCAAGCGCCACCCGCGGCTGGGCAACAACGTGGAAGTCGGCTCCGGCGCGCGGGTGCTCGGTTACGTGCTGATCGGTGACAACGTGTTCATCAGTCCGTCCTGCGTGATCACCCAGGACGTGCCGGCCGGCACCAAGGTCAAGGTGGTCAACCAGATCCAGTTGCAGAAAAACGATGAGTCGGACCACAGCAATTACCTC
Source organism: Pseudomonas sp. D8002 (assembly GCF_013385695.1). NCBI lineage: Bacteria > Pseudomonadati > Pseudomonadota > Gammaproteobacteria > Pseudomonadales > Pseudomonadaceae > Pseudomonas > Pseudomonas sp. D8002. Next base: position 38,811 of record NZ_JACAPM010000054.1, on the reverse strand, counting down.
GGCGCGTTTGCCCTCGACGAACGCCTGCACGTGGTGGGCGAAGTCAACGCCAGCCACAAGGTGACGGTATTGGACGCTGACTTTCATCCCCTGCCCGGCCTGCTGCTGGAGCCGACAGTCAAGGAACGTCATCACCTGCAATTCCGCCTGCGGCACATCGAAACCAACGCCTACCCGCCGCGCCTGCCGCTGAACCTGAAAGTGACCGGGCCCGAATTTGAAATCACCCTGCTATCTCCTCCTGGCTTGAGCGCGATGGTTCGTCGCCTGCTGCAAGCCAGCCCACTGATCGTCGGAGGTTGAACATGTCCGTGCACACCATGGAAACCCTCGCGCTGTTCGACAGCGCGCCTTACCAGAATGCCTTCAGTGCGCGGGTGATTGCCGTCAGCGAACAGGGAATCGCCCTGGAGCACACGCTGTTCTACCCCACCGGCGGCGGCCAACCGGGGGACACCGGCCATTTCATCCTGCCCGACGGCAGCCGCGTCGACATCACCGGCACCGTGCGTGACCCGGTGCTGCGCTCGATCATCTGGCACCAGGTAGAACACTGCCCCGAGCAACTGGCCGCCGGGATGCAGGTAGACGCCAGCCTGGACTGGGAACGTCGCTACCAGCACATGAAAATGCACACCTGCCTGCACCTCCTGTGCTCGATCATCGACGCTCCGGTGACCGGTTGCAGCATCGGCGCCGACAAGGGCCGCCTGGATTTCGACCTGCCGGAAATGACCCTCGACAAAGAGACCATCACCCGTGACCTCAATGCCTTGATCGAACAGGCTCATGGGGTGAAAACCCTGTCCATGCCCGCCTCGGAGTATTCAACCCTGCTGCAGATCACTCGCACCCAGGCGGTGGCGCCACCGGTCATCCAGGGGGCAGTACGGGTGATTGAAATCGCCGGGATCGATATCCAGCCCTGCGGCGGCACCCATGTGACCAATACCGAGGAAATCGGCCGGGTGTTCTGCGAAAAAATCGAGAAGAAGAGCAAACACAATCGCAGGGTGATCCTGCGGTTTGAATAACCGCCGAGCGACGACCGGGGCGCCGACGCCCTAGTCGCCGTTCGTACAGGAAACTGACAGCAAATTTATGCGCTTGTAACATTCAGAAACGTACAATCCCGCCAGCAACGCCTCGTTGCCCCTGACTCGCGAAAACAGCGCCCGCCCTTCTCGGTGGGTCATTCGTGCAGCAGCTAAGCTCACTCCCATCACGCCCCTGAACCTGAACGCTGCAGGAATGACTGCCTATGAAAAGAGTGTTCCGTCACTACATCCCTGCATCCACATTGCGCTTGCTCCCCAACCGCTGGGATTTGGTCGCCCTGCCCCTGGTGATCGGCTTTTTACTGTTTTTCTCCATCACTGCACGGGAAACCTGGGCGCCCATCGCCACCCTGCAGAGTGAAGTGATCTCGCTGGACCCGGCCAACCTGCCGGAATACGCGATGCGCACCACGATGCGCATGCTGGCGGCGATGGTTGCAGCGCTGGTGTTCACCCTGTTGTACGGCACCCTGGCCGCCAAAAGCCGGCGCGCCGAGAAACTGCTGGTGCCCGTGCTCGACATCCTGCAATCAGTACCAGTGCTGGGTTACATCTCGTTCACAGTGACGTTCTTCCTGCTGCTGTTCCCCGGGCGTGTGCTCGGCGCGGAGTTCGCGGCCATCTTTGCGATTTTCACCAGCCAGGCCTGGAACATGACGTTCAGCTTCTACCAGTCGCTGCGCATGCTGCCCCATGACCTGGTGGAAGTGTCGACCAACCTGCGACTTTCCGGTTGGCAGCGGTTCTGGAAGCTCGACGTGCCCTTCGCCATGCCCGGGCTGGTGTGGAACATGATGATGAGCATGTCCGGCGGCTGGTTTTTCGTGGTCGCCTCCGAGGCCATTACCGTCGGCGACAAGACCATCACCTTGCCGGGCGTGGGCTCATACCTGGCCCTGGCGATTGCCCAGAAAGACCTGCATGCCGTGGGTTACGTGATCCTGGCGATGATTGTGGTCATCCTGATGTACGACCAGTTCCTGTTCCGCCCACTGGTGGCCTGGGCCGACAAGTTCCGCATGGAAACCACCGCCTCCCAGGGTGCCGCGCCGCAATCCTGGCTGCTGAACCTGATCCAGCGCACGCGCATCGTCCAGCGCATCCTGCGGCCTGTCACCCGCGCCATCAGCCGCATTGGCAACAAGCGCTTCAGCCTGGCGGGCGGTGCACTCAAGGCGCTGCCGGCAGAAACCCCGAAAGCGTCAAAAGTGATCGACTGGGTATGGGGCGCACTCATCGCGCTGCTGGCCGCTTATGCGCTGTACCACATCGTGCAGTACGTCGGCACCGAAGTGACCCTGGCCGAAGTCGGCCATGTATTCGTGCTAGGGCTGATCACGTTGTTGCGGGTGGTCGGCCTGATCCTGATCGCCTCGCTGATCTGGGTGCCGCTGGGCGTGATGATCGGCTTGCGCCCTGCGCTTGCGGAAAAAATCCAGCCGCTGGCGCAGTTCCTTGCGGCCTTCCCGGCGAACCTGCTGTTCCCGGTGTTCGTCATCGTGATCCTGCACTACAACCTCAACCCGGATATCTGGCTGAGCCCGCTGATTGTGCTGGGCACCCAGTGGTACATCCTGTTCAACGTGATCGCCGGAGCCAGCGCGTTCCCGAATGACTTCAAGGAAGCCGCCGCCAACTTCCGCATTCGCGGCTGGTTGTGGTGGCGCAAGGTGATGCTGCCGGGGATTTTCCCGTACTACGTCACCGGCGCGATTACCGCCTCGGGGGGTGCCTGGAACGCCAGTATCGTGTCCGAGTACGTGTCCTGGGGCCACGACAACGTGGTCGCCCACGGGCTGGGCGCCTACATCGCCCAGACCACCGCGGCCGGCGACTTCCCGAAGATCGCCCTGGGCGTGGTGGTGATGTCGATCTTCGTGGTGGCGTTCAACCGCGCTGTGTGGCGGCCGATGTACGCCATGGCTGAAAACAAACTTCGTCTGAATTGATGGGACTCGCTGTGATGACTACCTATACCGAGCATGCCGCCGACACTCCGGAAATTTACTCGTTGAAAAACGTGAACCGGGTGTTCGGCAAAGGTAAAGACGAGCTGCAAGTCCTCAGCGGCGTGAACTTGAGCCTGCACGAAGGCGAGATTGTCGGCATGCTCGGCCGGTCCGGCTCGGGCAAGTCGACCTTGCTGCGCATCATCGCCGGGCTGATTCAGCCGTCGTCGGGCGAAGTACGCTACAACGGCGCGCCACTCACCGGCCCGGCCGAAGGCGTGGCCATGGTGTTCCAGACCTTCGCACTGTTCCCGTGGCTGACCGTGCTGGAAAACGTCGAGGCCGGCCTGCAAGCCTTGCAGGTCGAGCGCAAGGAATCCCGCAGGCGCGCCCTGGCGGCCATCGACCTGATCGGCCTGGACGGTTTTGAAAACGCCTACCCGCGCGAACTGTCCGGCGGCATGCGCCAACGCGTGGGTTTCGCCCGCGGGCTGGTGGTGAACCCGACCCTGCTGCTGATGGACGAACCGTTCTCGGCGCTGGACGTACTCACCGCCGAAACCCTGCGCACCGACCTGCTGGATCTGTGGAGCGGCAAGCAACTGCCGATCAAGTCGATCCTGATCGTGACCCACAACATCGAAGAAGCGGTGCTGATGTGCGACCGCATCCTGGTGCTGTCGTCCAACCCTGGCCGGGTGGTGGCCGAGATCAAGGTGCCGTTTGCCCACCCGCGCAACCGCCTGGACCCGACCTTCCGGCAAATGGTCGACGACATCTACGCCCTGATGACCGACCGCCGCAGCGCCGACGCGAGCAGAGGTTTGCCTGAGCTGAAAATGGGCAGCCTGTTACCGGAAGTCTCCACCAACCTGATGGCTGGCCTGATCGAAACCCTGGCCGCCGAGCCCTACAATGGCCACGCCGGCCTGCCGACCGTGGCTGAACGGCGTTTGCTGGAAGTCGACGATCTGTTCCCGGTGGCGGAGATGCTTGAGCATCTGGGCTTCGCCGAGCTCAAGGGGGCCGATATCACCCTGACCGATGCCGGCAAACTGTTCGCCGACTACGGCACCCAGGAGCGTAAAACCCTGTTCGCCGAACACTTGATCCGCCACGTGCCATTGGCCGCGCGCATTCACCAGGTGTTGCTTGAGCGCAGCGGCCACCGGGCGCCACGGGTGCGCTTCGAGCAGGAACTGGAAGACTCGATGACGGAAGCCTTTGTGGAGAAAACCCTGGAAAGCGTGGTGGCCTGGGGGCGGTATGCGGAGATCTTCTCCTATGACGACCATACCGAGACGTTCAGCCTGGATGATGTGGAAGGCAGCATGTAGGTTTAATGTGGGAGCGGGCTTGCTCGCGAATGCGGTGGATCAGCCATATATGTATTGGCTGACACTCCGCATTCGCGAGCAAGCCCGCTCCCACATTTGACCAGTGGTGTTCTTCAGATGACGAACAGGTCCACAAACCGGTTTACCGGAGTGGCCTCAAGCCGTGCCTGATCCTTGCACAGCGCAAAAATCTCGGCACTGCGCTGCGCGGTAAACCGGGTCGCCAGATTGGCCTTGAACTTGTCTTCCAGCAACGGAATGCCATCCACCCGACGGCGACGGTGGCCAATCGGGTATTCCACGGCCACCTGTTCGGTGCTGGAACCATCCTTGAAGAACACCTGCACCGCATTGGCGATGGAGCGCTTGTCGGCCTCCAGGTATTCGCGGCTGTAGCGCGGCTCCTCGACGATGACCATCTTTTCGCGCAGCTCATCGATGATCGGATGGGCCGCGTGGAATTCATCTTCGTATTGCTCGGCCACCAGATTGCCAAACGCCAGCGGTACGGCGGTCATGTACTGCAGGCAATGGTCGCGGTCCGCCGCGTTGGCCAACTGCCCGACCTTGGAGATGATCCGGATCGCCGATTCGTGGGTGGTGATGACAATCCTGTCGATCTCATGCAGGCGGTGCTTCACCTGTGGGTGCAGGGTGACTGCTGCCTCGCAGGCGGTTTGTGCGTGGAACTCGGCGGGGAAGCTGATCTTGAACAGCACGTTCTCCATCACATACGTGCCGTAGGGCTGCGACAGGCTGAAGGCGCGCTTGTCTTCGGGCTTGAGCGCCAGGTCCTTGTTGGTGTGGCTGAACAGCACGTCATAGAAGCCCCACTGCGGCGCGCTCAACACACCGGGAATGCCCATCTCCCCGCGCATGGCGATATCCGCCAGGCGCACCCCGCGACTCGACGCATCCCCCGCCGCCCACGACTTGCGCGAACCGGCGTTCGGCGCATGACGATAAGTACGCAATGCCTGGCCATCGACAAACGCCTGGGACAGGGCCGACAGCAGTTGCTCACGGTTGGCGCCCATCAGCTTGGCGGTGACGGCGGTGGAGGCGACTTTCACCAGCAGCACGTGGTCAAGGCCGACACGGTTGAAGGAGTTTTCCAGGGCAATCACACCCTGGATTTCGTGGGCCATGATCATCGCCTCAAGCACTGCCCGCACGGTCAGCGGTGCTTCGCCGTTGGCCAGGCGTTTTTGCGAGAGATGGTCGGCGACCGCGAGGATGCCACCGAGGTTATCGGAAGGGTGACCCCATTCGGCGGCAAGCCAGGTGTCGTTGTAGTCGAGCCAGCGAACGATGCAGCCGATGTCCCATGCGGCCTTGACCGGGTCCAGGCGGAACGAGGTGCCCGGCACCCGTGCGCCGAACGGCACCACCGTGCCTTCGACGATCGGCCCCAGGTGCTTGGTGCACTCCGGGAAACGCAGGGCCAGCAGGCCGCAACCGAGGGTGTCCATCAGGCAGTTGCGGGCGGTGTCGAGGGCATCGCGGGATTCGATCCTGAAATTCAGTACGTAGTCGGCGATGTCCTGCAGGACCTGGTCGTAGTCGGGGCGGTTGTTCTGGTCGACGTTGGCGCTCATGGCAGTACTCCAAAGTGGGTTAGGTGTGGTCCATCCTCAGGGTCAGGGTGATCGTTCCCACGCTCTGCGTGGGAACGCCGCCTTGGACGCTCTGCGTCCCGTAAAAGGGTGACGCAGAGCGTCACGGGATGCATTCCCACGCAGAGCGTGGGAACGATCGGTTAGAAAGAGTCGCCGGGGACGCGTACGAACCCTTCCATCAACACTCGCGCACTGCGGCTCATGATGGCTTTTTTCACGACCCATTCACCGTCGATCTGGCTGGCCTCGGCGCCTACGCGCAACGTCCCGGAGGGATGCCCGAACCGCACCGCATTACGCTCCACGCCGCCCGCCGCCAAATTCACCAGCGTGCCGGAAATCGCCGCCGCCGTGCCAATCGCCACCGCCGCCGTGCCCATCATCGCGTGGTGCAACTTGCCCATGGACAGCGCCCGCACCAGCAGGTCGACATCGCCCGCCTTGATCGCCTTGCCGCTGGACGCCACGTAGTCCGCAGGCCGCGCCACAAACGCCACCTTCGGCGTGTGCTGACGCTGGGCCGCTTCGTCCAGGTGTTTGATCAAGCCCATGCGCAGCGCACCATGGGCGCGGATGGTTTCAAACATCGCCAGGGCCTTGGGGTCGCCATTGATCGCGCCCTGCAGCTCGGTGCCGGTGTAACCCAGGTCCTGGGCGTTGATGAAGATGGTGGGAATCCCGGCATTGATCAGCGTCGCCTTGAACGTGCCGACACCCGGCACTTCCAGGTCATCCACCAGGTTGCCGGTAGGGAACATTGAGCCACCGCCGCCCTCTTCTTCCGCCGCCGGGTCCATGAATTCCAACTGCACCTCGGCGGCCGGGAAGGTCACGCCGTCGAGTTCGAAGTCGCCGGTTTCCTGCACCGCGCCGTCGGTGATCGGTACGTGAGCGATGATGGTCTTGGCGATATTCGCCTGCCACACCCGCACCACGGCCACGCCGTTGTGCGGAATGCGCGCGGCATCTACCAGGCCGGCGCTGATGGCGAACGAACCCACCGCCGCCGACAGGTTGCCGCAGTTGCCGCTCCAGTCCACGAACGGTTTGTCGATGGACACCTGGCCGAACAGGTAATCCACGTCGTGATCGGCGCGGGTACTTTTGGCCAGGATCACGGTTTTGCTGGTGCTGGAAGTCGCGCCGCCCATGCCGTCGATTTGCTTGTCATACGGGTCGGGGCTGCCGATCACCCGCAACAACAACGCATCCCGCGCCGCGCCCGGCACCTGGGCCGACTCGGGCAAATCCTTGAGGCTGAAAAACACGCCTTTACTGGTGCCGCCACGCATGTAGGTGGCGGGAATCTTGATCTGCGGTACGTGTGCCATGGTGGTCCTCATGGGCCGGGGCGTTGACCCCGGCCGCAGTTATCAGGCAGTAACAGCCGATTCCAGGAAGTCCTGGGCAAAACGTTGCAACACGCCGCCCGCCTCGTAGATCGACACTTCTTCAGCCGTGTCCAGGCGGCAGGTCACCGGCACCTCGACACGCTCGCCGTTCTTGCGGTTGATCAGCAACGTCAGTTGCGCACGCGGGGTGCGTTCGCCGATCACGTCGTAGGTTTCAGTGCCGTCGATCTTCAGGGTCTTGCGGTCGGTGCCCGGCAGGAACTCCAGCGGCAGCACGCCCATGCCCACCAGGTTGGTGCGGTGGATGCGCTCGAAACCTTCGGCGGCAATCGCTTCAACACCGGCCAGGCGTACGCCCTTGGCCGCCCAGTCACGGGACGAACCCTGGCCGTAGTCGGCGCCGGCAATGATGATCAGCGGCTGCTTGCGCTCCATGTAGGTTTCGATCGCTTCCCACATGCGCGTGACCTTGCCTTCCGGCTCCAGGCGCGCCAGCGAACCCTGCTTGACCTTACCGTCTTCAACCACCATTTCATTGAACAGTTTCGGGTTGGCGAAGGTGGCGCGCTGCGCGGTCAAGTGGTCGCCACGATGGGTCGCGTAAGAGTTGAAGTCGACTTCCGGCAGGCCCATTTTCGCCAGGTATTCGCCCGCGGCGCTGTCGAGCATGATCGCGTTGGACGGCGACAGGTGATCGGTGGTGATGTTGTCCGGCAGCACCGCCAGCGGGCGCATGCCCTTGAGCGGACGTGCACCGGCCAGGGCACCTTCCCAGTACGGCGGGCGACGGATGTAGGTGCTCTGCGGGCGCCAGTCGTACAGCGGCGTGACCTTCGGGCCGGTGTCTTCGTGGATCGCGAACATCGGGATGTACACCTGGCGAAACTGCTCCGGCTTGACCGACGCCTTGACCACCGCGTCGATTTCTTCGTCGCTTGGCCAGATGTCCTTGAGGCGGATTTCCTTGCCGTTGGCGTCCAGGCCCAGCACGTCTTTTTCGATGTCGAAACGGATGGTGCCGGCAATCGCATAGGCCACCACCAGCGGCGGCGACGCGAGGAACGCTTGCTTGGCGTACGGGTGGATACGGCCGTCGAAGTTGCGGTTACCCGAAAGCACGGCGGTGGCGTACAGGTCGCGGTCGATGATCTCTTGCTGGATCACCGGGTCGAGTGCGCCGGACATGCCGTTGCAGGTGGTGCAGGCGAACGCCACCACGCCGAAACCCAACTGCTCCAGCTCGGTGGTCAGCCCGGCTTCGTCGAGGTACATCGCGACGGTTTTCGAACCCGGTGCCAGGGACGACTTGACCCACGGCTTGCGGGCCAGGCCGAGCTTGTTGGCATTGCGTGCCAGCAGGCCGGCGGCAATCACGTTGCGCGGGTTGCTGGTGTTGGTGCAACTGGTGATGGCGGCGATGATCACCGCGCCGTCGGGCATTTGCCCCGGCACGTCATCCCACTGGCCAGAGATGCCCTTGGCCGCCAGGTCGCTGGTGGCGACGCGGGCGTGGGGGTTGCTCGGGCCGGCCATGTTGCGCACTACACTGGACAAATCGAAGCTCAGGCCACGCTCGTATTGCGCGCCCTTGAGGTCGTCCGCCCACAGGCCGGTGTGGCGAGCGTATTGCTCCACCAGGGTGACTTGCTCGTCTTCACGACCGGTGAGTTTCAGGTAGGCGATGGTCTGTTGGTCGATGTAGAACATCGCCGCCGTGGCGCCATATTCCGGGGCCATGTTGGAGATGGTGGCGCGGTCGCCCAGGGTCAGCGCCGAGGCGCCTTCACCGAAGAACTCCAGCCACGCACCGACGACCTTCTGCTTGCGCAGGAACTCGGTCAGCGCCAGCACCATGTCGGTGGCGGTGATGCCCGGTTGCAGCTTGCCCGTCAGCTCCACGCCAACACTTTCCGGCAGGCGCATCCACGAGGCGCGGCCGAGCATCACGCTCTCTGCTTCAAGGCCGCCAACGCCGATGGCGATCACGCCCAAGGCATCAACGTGAGGCGTGTGGCTGTCGGTGCCGACGCAGGTATCCGGGAAGGCCACGCCGTCACGTACCTGGATCACCGGAGACATTTTCTCCAGGTTGATCTGGTGCATGATGCCGTTGCCCGGCGGGATCACGTCGACGTTCTTGAAGGCCTTTTTGGTCCACTCGATAAAGTGAAAACGGTCTTCGTTGCGACGGTCTTCGATGGCGCGGTTTTTCTCGAACGCCTGCGGGTCAAAACCACCGGCTTCGACGGCCAGGGAGTGGTCGACGATCAGTTGGGTCGGCACCACCGGGTTGACCTGGGCCGGGTCACCGCCTTGCAGGGCGATGGCGTCGCGCAGGCCGGCAAGGTCCACCAGGGCGGTCTGGCCGAGGATGTCGTGGCACACCACGCGGGCCGGGAACCATGGGAAATCGAGGTCGCGCTTGCGTTCGATCAGTTGGCTCAAGGAGGCATTGAGGGTTGCGGGGTCGCAGCGACGCACCAGGTTTTCCGCGAGTACGCGGGAGGTGTACGGCAGTGTGGCGTAGGCGCCGGGGGTGATTGCATCGACTGCCGCGCGGGCGTCAAAGAAATCGAGGCGGCTGCCGGGGAGCGGTTTGCGGTGTTCAGTGTTCATCGTCAGGACTCGGTCACGGTAGTTGCAAAAGGAAGAACCGTTGCTGATCCAAGGTGGAATGCGATCAAAATGTGGGAGCGGGCTTGCTCGCGAAAGCGGTGTGTCATGCAACACACATGGCGACTGTCACACCGCCTTCGCGAGCAAGCCCGCTCCCACCTTTTTGATCCGGTTTCACCCCAAGATCAGCGGTTTCTCCACTCAGCGACGTTCGATTGGCACGAACTTGCGCTGCTCAACGCCGATGTACTCGGCGCTCGGACGGATGATGCGGTTGTTGGCTCGCTGCTCGAACACGTGAGCTGCCCATCCTGTCAGCCGCGAGCAGACGAAAATCGGGGTGAACAGCTTCGTCGGGATGCCCATGAAGTGGTACGCCGAGGCATGGTAGAAGTCGGCGTTGGGGAACAGTTTCTTCTGCTCCCACATGGTCTTGTCGATGGCTTCGGAAACCGGGAACAGCACGGTGTCGCCCACTTCGTCGGCGAGTTTTTTCGACCAGGCCTTGATCACTTCATTACGCGGGTCGCTGTCTTTATAGATCGCGTGGCCAAAGCCCATGATCTTGTCCTTGCGCGCCAGCATGCCGAGGGTGCCTTCCACCGCTTCCTGGGCGGAAGAGAAACGCTCGATCATCTCCATCGCCGCTTCGTTGGCACCACCGTGCAACGGGCCACGCAGGGAGCCGATGGCGGCGGTGACGCAGGAATACAGGTCCGACAGGGTCGACGCGCACACGCGGGCGGTGAAGGTCGAGGCGTTGAATTCGTGCTCGGCGTAGAGAATCAGCGACACATTCATCACCTTGACGTGCAAGTCGCTGGGCTTCTTGTCGTGCAGCAGGTGCAGGAAGTGCCCGCCGATGCTCGGCTCGTCGGTCACGCAGTTGATGCGCTGGCCGTCGTGGCTGAAGCGGTACCAGTAGCACATGATCGCCGGGAACGCGGCGAGCAGGCGGTCGGTCACGTCGCGCTGCACGGAGAAGTCTTTCTCCGGCTCGATATTGCCCAGGAACGAGCAACCGGTGCGCATCACGTCCATCGGGTGCGCGTCGGCGGGGATGCGTTCCAGCACTTCTTTCAGCGCCTGGGGCAGGTCGCGCAGTTTGCCGAGCTTGGCGGTGTAGGCGGCCAGTTCGGCTTTGGTCGGCAGTTCGCCGTAGAGCAGCAGGTAGGCGACTTCTTCAAACTGGGCATCGGCGGCGAGTTCGCGCACGTCGTAGCCGCGATAGGTCAAGCCGGCACCGGCCTGGCCCACGGTGGACAGTGCGGTCTGCCCGGCAACCTGGCCACGCAGGCCAGCTCCACTGAGTACTTTTGCTTCGGCCATGGTTATCTCCAATCTTGTAGTTATTAGTGAGGCGCTCGCGTTACTTCTTGGCGGCGAACAGCGCGTCGAGCTTCTGCTCGAAGGTGTGGTAGTCGATGCGATCGTAAAGCTCCATGCGGGTTTGCATGGTGTCGATCACGTTCTGCTGGGTGCCGTCGCGACGGATCGCGGTGTAGACGTTCTCGGCCGCCTTGTTCATGGCGCGGAAGGCCGAGAGCGGGTACAGGACGATGGAAACATCCGCAGATTTCAGTTGATCGACGGTATAGAGAGGTGTCGCACCGAATTCGGTGATGTTGGCCAGGATCGGCGCTTTCACGCGAGAGGCGAACAGCTTGTACATCTCAAGCTCAGTGATGGCTTCCGGGAACACCATGTCGGCACCGGCCTCGATGCAGGCGGCCGCACGTTCCAGGGCGGATTCCAAACCTTCCACGGCCAGTGCGTCGGTGCGGGCCATGATCACGAAGCTGTCATCGGTACGCGCATCCACCGCAGCCTTGATGCGGTCGACCATTTCCTGCTGGGACACGATTTCTTTGTTCGGGCGATGGCCGCAACGCTTGGCGCCCACCTGGTCTTCGATATGGATCGCCGCCGCGCCGAACTTGATCATCGACTTGACGGTGCGCGCCACGTTGAACGCGGAGGAGCCGAAACCGGTGTCCACGTCCACCAGCAGCGGCAGGTCGCACACGTCGGTGATGCGGCGCACGTCGGTCAGCACGTCATCCAGGCCGGTGATGCCCAGGTCCGGCACACCGAGGGAGCCGGCAGCCACCCCGCCACCCGACAGGTAGATCGCCTTGAAGCCGGCGCGCTTGGCCAGCAGCGCATGGTTGGCGTTGATCGCGCCGACTACCTGCAACGGGTGCTCGCTGGCAACCGCGTCACGGAAACGCTGGCCTGGAGTGGTGTTGTTATTGGAACTCATGACTCACCTCGTGATTGGGGAGCGCCGTCCGGGAAGTGACGGGCAATGTTGCGTTTGGAGGCGCCGATATGCCGGCGCATCAACAACTCGGCCAGTTCACCGTCGCGATCGGCAATCGCGTCAAGAATGCGGTGATGCTCGGCAAAGGCCTGGCGTGGACGATTGGGGGTGGCGGAGAACTGGATGCGGTACATGCGCACCAACTGATACAGCTCGCCGCACAACATTTGGGTCAGGGTGCGGTTACCGGCGCCTTGAATTATCCGGTAATGAAAATCGAAGTCGCCTTCCTGCTGGTAGTAGCCGACACCGGCCTGGAAGGCCGCATCGCGCTCGTGGGTGTGCAACACCTGGCGCAGCTCTTCGATCTCGGCGTCGGTCATGCGCTCGGCGGCCAGGCGGCAGGCCATGCCTTCCAGGGATTCGCGGATTTCGTAGAGTTCGATCAGTTCTTCATGGCTCAACGAGACCACTCGCGCGCCCACATGGGGGATGCGCACCAGCAGGCGCTGGCCTTCCAGGCGGTGGATCGCCTCGCGCAGCGGGCCACGGCTGATGCCATAGGTGCGCGCCAGTTCCGGCTCGGAGATCTTGCTGCCGGGGGCGATTTCGCCCTTGACGATGGCGGCCTGGATACGCCGGAAGACGTTCTCGGACATGGTCTGGGAATCGTCTTGGGCCATCACTGGGGTTTCCAGTTGATCCAGCATATTGTCGACACCTTTAAAAGCAATGCCGCAAAAACTAGCCAATCAGCCCCGGATAGTCAAAGAATAAATACACATTGTCGACAATCGTCTAATAACCCGCCTTGCACTCTATCGGGGCATGGCCGGCTGCCAGCGCTGGCGCCAGAAAACCTTCATGTTAGAATGCCGGCCACTTTTGCCTCACATCCCTGGATGAAAAGGCGCACGAGGGAGCTTGCGCAGCAATGCCAGTCGCCTTGAATTGAACATCGCACTGCACCGCGTCAGGATTTATGAGACTCAAGCCCTTCCCCCTTTTGCTTCTACTGTTTATCCCGGGCCTTGGCGTTGCTGCCGAGAAGACCGTTTATGGACTCAATGAATACGCCAAGTTGGCCGGCATTGACCTGGAAGTGGCCGCCAAGCTCGACACCGGCGCCAAGACCGCGTCCTTGAGCGCCCGCGACATCAAGCGCTTCAAGCGCAACGGCGAGTCCTGGGTGCGCTTCTACCTGGCCATCGACACCGCACACTCCCACCCCATCGAGCGCCCCCTGGCCCGCGTGAGCAAGATCAAGCGCCGCGCCGGTGACTACGACCCCGATGAAGACAAGAACTACACCGCCCGTCCAGTCATCGCCCTGGACATCTGCATGGGCACCGCTTTACGCAGTATCGAAGTGAACTTGACTGACCGCAGCGCCTTCCAATACCCGCTGCTGATCGGCTCCGAAGCGCTGAAACGCTTTGATGCGCTGGTCGACCCCAGTCTTAAATACGCGGCGGGCAAACCTGCCTGCGCCTCCGACGCTCATACCGCTGAGTAATTTGAATGCGCTCTCTTAATCTGCACCTGAAAATCCTGATCGCCGTTTTGGTGGTCTTGGGCATTTCGGTCACCGCCTATCAGATTTTCGTGCTGGGGATTCCCGTCACCGAGGACGCCACCGACGACCTGTGGAACATCGACGCCAAGGTCGAGTTCGTCGCCAGCGCCAAGGACCCGGTGAAAATCCAGATGTTCGTGCCGCCCCTGAGCCGCGACTTCGTCAGCCTGAATGAAAGCTTTATCTCGAATAACTACGGCGTCAGCGTCAATCGCCTCGACGGCAACCGCAAGGTCACCTGGTCGGCACGCCGGGCCAAGGGCAACCAGACCCTCTACTACCGCCTGGTGCTGACCAAGCGTTACAGCGGTGAAAAGGTCAAGGTCAAGGGCCCGACCTTCCGCGACAGCATCGCCGTCGAAGGCCCGGAAAAAATCGCCGCCGAAGCCCTGCTGGCGCCGATCCGCCAGCACTCGGCCGACGTCGAGACCTTTATCAGCGAAGCCATCAAGCGCACCAACAACCTCAACGACGACAACGTGAAGCTGCTGCTGGCGGGCGACCCGTCGACGCCGCACAAGGCCAAGATCGTCGAGTTGCTGCTGTCCATCGCCCACGTGCCGGTGGAAAAGGTCCACACCATCCGCCTGGTGGCCGACCAGCCGCAAACCCCGGAACTCTGGCTGCGCAGTTTCAATGGCAACGACTGGCTGTACTTCAACCCCGACACCGGCGAGCAAGGCCTGCCGGCCGACCGCCTGCTGTGGTGGACCGGTGATGAAAACCTGATCACCGTCGACGGCGGCAAGAAGGCCATGGTGACCTTCAGCCTCAACAACAGCGAAATGAACGCGATTCGCCTGGCCAAGCTGACGGACGAAAACACCGACGCCAACTTCCTCGAGTACTCGCTGTACGGCCTGCCGCTGCAAACCCAGCAGACCTTCATGATCATGGTGATGATCCCGATTGGCGTGCTGGTGATCCTGATCCTGCGCAACCTGATCGGCCTGCAGACCCTCGGCACGTTTACCCCGGTGCTGATTGCCCTGGCGTTCCGAGAGACACAGCTGGGCTTCGGGATTGTGCTGTTCACCATTATTACGGCGCTGGGGCTGTCGCTTCGGTCTTACCTGGAACACTTGAAGCTGCAGATGCTGCCGAGGCTCTCGGTGGTGCTGACCTTCGTGGTGGTGCTGATCGCCGCCATCAGTCTGTTCAGCCACAAGCTCGGCCTGGAACGCGGGCTGTCGGTGGCATTGTTCCCGATGGTGATCCTGACCATGACCATCGAACGCCTGTCGATCACCTGGGAAGAACGCGGTGGCGGCCATGCGATGAAAGTCGCGATCGGCACGCTGTTCGCCGCTTCCCTGGCGCACATCATCATGAGCGTGCCGGAACTGATCTACTTCGTGTTCACCTTCCCGGCGATCCTGTTGATCCTGGTGGGCTTCATGCTGGCCATGGGTCGTTATCGCGGCTACCGCCTGACCGAACTGGTGCGTTTCAAGGCCTTCCTCAAGGCTGACTCGTAATGTTCGGCTTCTGGAAGACCTGGAAGGCCCTGGAAGCGCGGGGGATCATGGGCATCAACCGGCGAAATGCCGACTACGTGCTCAAGTACAACAAGCGCAGCCTGTATCCGATCGTCGATGACAAGATCATCACCAAGGAACGGGCCATGGCCGCCGGCATCCACGTGCCGGAAATGTACGGGGTCATTTCCACCGAGAAGGAAATCGACAAGCTCGACGAGATCATCGGCGGGCGCAGCGACTTCGTGATCAAGCCGGCCCAGGGCGCCGGTGGTGACGGTATCCTGGTGATCGCCGACCGTTTTGAAGGGCGCTATCGAACGGTCTCCGGCAAGATCATCAGCCATGAAGAAATCGAGCATCAGATTTCCAGCATCCTCACCGGCCTGTATTCCCTCGGCGGCCACCGTGACCGCGCGCTGATCGAATACCGGGTGGTGCCTGACCAGATCTTCAAAAGCATCAGCTACGAAGGCGTACCGGACATCCGCATCATTGTGCTGATGGGCTACCCGGTGATGGCCATGCTGCGCTTGCCCACCCGCCAGTCCGGCGGCAAGGCCAACCTCCACCAGGGCGCGATTGGCGTGGGTGTCGACCTCGCCACCGGCCTGACCCTGCGCGGCACCTGGCTGAACAACATCATCACCAAGCACCCCGACACCACCAATGCGGTGGACGGCGTGCAACTGCCCAACTGGGACGGGTTCATGAAGCTCGCCGCCGGCTGCTACGAACTGTGCGGCCTGGGCTATATCGGCGTGGATATGGTGCTGGACCAGGAAAAGGGTCCGTTGATCCTGGAACTTAACGCTCGCCCGGGGCTGAACATTCAGATTGCCAACGACTGCGGCCTGACCTTGCGCACCCATGCCGTGGAGGCTCGACTGGAAGAGCTGAAGGCGGCGGGCGTGACGGAAACACCGGAGGAACGGGTTAAGTTTGTGCAGGAAATGTTTGGGCATATTCCGGCGGTCGAGGGATAAACCCAGTGACCTGCTCCGTACACCCGCTGCCCTACCGGGCCAACCCTGCCGAATACTTTGCAGCAATCCGCCATGCGCCCGGCGCGGTGCTGCTGGACAGTGGCCGACCGGCGGCCGAGCGCGGCCGTTATGACCTGCTGAGCGCCTGGCCCGAGACGACCCTGGCGGTACTGCCCGACGAAAGCGGCAGTGATTTCCTACAGCGCCTGCGGGAAAACCTGACGTTGCTGGGTGAAGCCACGATCCCCGCGCCCTACGAACTGCCGTTTGCCGGCGGCCTCATCGGCTACCTGAGCTACGACTTCGGTCGTCATCTTGAGCACCTGCCGCACCTGGCGGTGGACGACCTGCACCTGCCGGATGCACGCTTCGGCCTGTACGCCTGGGCCTTGATCAGCGATCACCAGGCGCAGACCAGCCAACTGGTGTTCCACCCCAAACTGGCGGAAAGCGAACGGCAACGCCTGATTACCTTGTTCGGTCAGCCGACCATCAGCGCATCGGCCACCTTCAAGCTGCAAGGCCCAATGGCCCCGGACGTGACAGCCGACACCTACAAACACGCACTCGCCCGCATCCAGGATTACATCCAGGCGGGTGACTGCTACCAGGTCAACTTTGCCCAACGTTTCCGTGCCCCGTGCAGTGGCGATCCGTGGGTGGCCTACTGCGCCTTGCGCGAAGCCTGCCCGACGCCGTTTTCCGGGTTCCAGAGCCTGCCGGACGACGGCGCAGTGTTGAGCTTGTCGCCGGAACGCTTCGTCAAAGTCAGCCAGCGCCAGGTGGAAACCCGCCCGATCAAGGGCACCCGGCCAAGGGGGGCGACGCCCGAGGAAGATGCAGCCAACGCCGCTGAATTGCTGGCCAGCCCCAAGGATCGTGCCGAAAACCTGATGATCGTCGACCTGCTGCGCAACGACCTGGGCCGCACCTGCCGTACCGGCTCGGTGAAAGTGCCGGAGTTGTTCAGCCTGGAAAGCTATCCCAACGTGCATCATCTGGTGAGCAGCGTCACCGGTGAGCTGGCGGACGACAAAGACGCCCTCGACCTGATCGCCGGCAGCTTCCCCGGCGGCTCTATCACCGGCGCACCGAAGATTCGCGCGATGCAGATCATCGACGAGCTGGAGCCGACCCGGCGCGGGTTGTATTGCGGTTCGCTGGTGTATCTGGACGTGCGCGGCGAGATGGACAGCTCCATCGCCATTCGCAGCCTGTTGGTCAAGGATGGTCAGGTGTGCTGCTGGGGCGGCGGCGGGATTGTCGCGGACTCGGAGTGGCAGGCGGAGTATCAGGAGTCGATGACCAAGGTGCGGGTGTTGTTACAAACCTTGGAAAGCCTGTAGCACCCAGCCCCTTCCTGGCTCGCTGACGTAGAGCCACGCAGCGGAAAAGACCTGAATCAGTACCGAAGTAGACGGGGTCGAAGCCGGAGGATAGCGTCCGGTTTCAACCGTCCACCAGCCGTCTGTGAAGGATCACATGAAACGACTGCCTACTTGTCAGGAAAGATTTCCGAGATTGCATCTGCCCTCAACCGCACCTATCATCTCCCAAATTGGGAGGTCGCAGCGATGCGGATAATCGCTCTGTCTGCCCTACGAATATTCTGGGAAAACCACCCTGGTTGCATGGATGCCAAAACGCCGCTGGTCGAGCTGTATCGCCATATGGAAAAAGCTGTTTACCCAACCCCTCAGGCCCTCAAGGCAGAGCTAAGGACAGCGAGCATTCTCAAAGGGGGCAGGGTTGTGTTCAACATAGGCGGCAACAAGTATCGAGTGATCATGGCGATCAATTATCAGCGACAGCTTGCGTTCATACGCTTCGTGGGGACCCACGCGCAGTACGATCAGATCAATGCGGAGACCGTGTGATGAACATCAAACCCATTCATTCCCAGGAAGACCTGACCGCTGCGCTCGCGCGCGTCGAACAGCTATGGGAAGCGGAAATCGGCTCGCCCGAGGGTGACGAGCTGGAAATTCTCGCGATACTTATCGAAAAGTACGAAGCGGAGCATTTCCCAATGCCGCCTTCGGATCCCGTCGAAGCGATTAAATTTCGAATGGAGCAACTAGGCCTGACCGCCCGTGACCTGGAGCCTTTCATAGGTCCGAGCGGGCGGGTTTCCGAAGTGTTGAATCATAAGCGCAAGCTGAGCTTGTCGATGATCAAACGCCTGCATGAAGGCTTGCGCATTCCTTATGAGAGTTTGCTGGCAGGGGTCTAGGCTGTGCAGTGGCCATACCGGCCCCATCGCGGGCAAGCCCGGCTCCCACATGGGAGCGCGGTCAACATGTGGGAGCTGGCTTGCCTGCGATGAGGCGTCAGCCACGCCAAATAACTTACAGGCTCAACTGCCGATTCGACGCCTTGATGAACTCTTTCTTCAAATCCTCAAACGTATGCACCGCCGGGAACTGCGGGAACTCGCGAATCACGTTCTCCGGCGCGTGGAACAGAATCCCACGGTCGGCCTCACCCAGCATGGTGGTGTCGTTGTAGGAATCACCGGCGGCAATCACGCGGTAGTACAGGGTCTTGAAGGCCAGCACCGACTGACGCTTGGGATCTTTCTGACGCAGCTGGTAGCTCACCACCCGGTCATTTTCGTCGGTGATCAACCGGTGGCACAGCAAGGTCGGAAAACCCAGTTGGCGCATCAGCGGCTGGGAGAACTCATAGAAGGTGTCAGACAGGATCACCACCTGGAAGCGCTCGCGCAGCCAATTGACGAACTCGATGGCGCCGTCCAGCGGCTTGAGGGTGGCGATCACTTCCTGGATGTCCGAGAGCTTCAGCCCATGCTCATCAAGAATGCGCAGGCGCTGTTTCATCAGCACGTCGTAGTCGGGGATGTCCCGGGTGGTGGCCCGCAAGGATTCAATACCGGTTTTTTCGGCGAAGGCGATCCAGATTTCCGGAACCAGCACCCCTTCCAGGTCGAGACAGGCAATTTCCACAAGACACTCCCATTTAAAGTTATTGAGTTGAGCGAGCAAAAGGACTGCCGAACTCTAGCGATTCACGCTGGCCGCCGCAACGCAGGCGGGATTTTGTTACCATCGCCCCCCTATAGAGCGCTCAGCGCCACTGACCTGTAGGAACCGTCCTGATGAACCAAGCCTTCGACGTCGCTGAACTCGCCGCGACTTACGCCAACAAATCCGCCCAGGACATTCTCAAGCTGGCCTTCAGCCAGTTTGGCGACGACCTGTGGATCTCTTTCAGCGGTGCCGAGGACGTGGTGCTGGTAGACATGGCCTGGAAGCTGAACAAGAACGTCAAGGTGTTCAGCCTCGACACCGGTCGCCTGCACCCGGAGACCTACCGGTTTATCGAGCAGGTGCGTGAGTTCTACAAGATCGACATCGAACTGATCTCGCCGGACCAGAGCAAGCTGGAACCCTTCGTCAAGGAAAAGGGCCTGTTCAGTTTCTACAAGGACGGCCATGGCGAGTGCTGTGGCGTGCGCAAGATCGAACCGCTGCGCCGCAAGCTGTCCGGTGTAAGCGCCTGGGCCACCGGCCAGCGCCGCGACCAGAGCCCCGGCACCCGCAGCCAGGTGGCCGCGCTGGAAATCGATACGGCTTTTTCCACCCCGGAACGCACCCTGTACAAGTTCAACCCGCTGGCGCAGATGACCAGTGAGGAAGTATGGGGTTACATCCGCATGCTGGAGTTGCCGTACAACAGCCTGCACGAGCGCGGTTTTATCAGCATCGGCTGTGAGCCGTGCACCCGTCCGGTACTGCCGAACCAGCACGAACGCGAAGGCCGTTGGTGGTGGGAAGAAGCAACCCAAAAAGAATGCGGGTTGCACGCCGGGAACATCATCAGCAAGGCGTAACGCCTGAGCCAGAATCCTGTACACAGAAATGTCACCATCGGTGCCATTTTTGTGTGCACTTATAAAATCCTGCACCGAAAAGTTACATCCTCCCTCGTCACACCTCTTCTAAAATCCCCGCCCCTCTCTGCACCACAAAATAAATAGCTGTTCAAACGGTCAATTTATATCGCTTCAAATTCAGCCGGTTATTTCCAATCACGCTAAAAACCAAATCGCCGTGTATTTCACCCGGCGAAAATCTGGCACGCATGTGGCTTAAGGCAAAACACACTTTGTATACAATTAATAAAAAAGATACATACACTTTGACATCAGCCGCTCTCCTGCTGATGTCCAGGAGCCTGCCGGAATGCGTACAAGTCTCTCCAATAACATCGCACTGGATCTGCCCTCCTCCACCCTGAACCCCGAGGCCACGAGCCCCGGCCCGTTGGTCCTCAGCCCGCGCCTGCACAACAAGGACCTGGCGCCTACCAAGGCCGAAGGCCGGCGCTGGGGCCGCTACAGCATCTTTGCCTTGTGGACCAACGATGTGCACAACATCGCCAACTACTCCTTCGCCATCGGCCTGTATGCGCTGGGCCTGGGTGGCTGGCAGATTCTGCTGTCCCTGGGGATCGGCGCGGCGCTGGTGTACTTCTTCATGAACCTGTCGGGCTATATGGGGCAGAAGACCGGCGTACCGTTTCCAGTGATCAGCCGTATCAGTTTTGGCATCCATGGTGCGCAGATCCCGGCACTGATTCGTGCGGTGATCGCGATTGCCTGGTTCGGGATACAGACCTACCTGGCCTCGGTGGTTTTCCGCGTGCTGTTGACGGCGGTTCATCCAGGTTTTGCCGACTACGACCACAACTCGATCCTCGGCCTGTCCACCCTGGGCTGGGCGTGTTTTGTGGCGATCTGGTTTGTGCAGCTCGCCATCCTCGCCTATGGGATGGAGATGGTGCGCCGCTATGAAGCCTTCGCCGGGCCGGTGATTCTGCTGACAGTAGCGTCCCTGGCCGGCTGGATGTATTTCCAGGCGGACGGCCACATCGCCTGGGCCATTCGCGAGCCGCTGACCGGTGGTGAGATGTGGCGCAATATCTTTGCCGGCGGCGCGCTGTGGCTGGCGATCTACGGCACGCTGATCCTGAATTTCTGCGACTTCGCCCGCTCCTCGCCGTGCCGCAAGACCATCAAGGTCGGCAACTTCTGGGGCCTGCCGGTGAATATCCTGGTGTTCGCGGCCATCACCGTGCTGCTGTGCGGCGGGCAGTTCCACCTCAATGGCCGGGTGATCGAGAGCCCCACGGAAATCATTGCGGCGATTCCGAATACGTTCTTCCTGGTACTGGGCTGCCTGGCGTTCCTGATTGTGACCGTGGCGGTGAATATCATGGCCAACTTCGTTGCACCCGCCTTTGTGCTGAGCAACCTGGCGCCCAAGTACCTGAACTTCCGCCGCGCCGGGCTGATCAGCGCCACCGTGGCGGTGTTGATCCTGCCGTGGAACCTTTACAACAGCCCGCTGGTGATCGTGTATTTCCTCTCGGGGCTGGGCGCTCTGCTGGGGCCGTTGTACGGGGTGATCATGGTCGACTACTGGTTGATCCGTAAAAGCCAGGTGGACGTGCCGCAGCTGTATAGCGAAGACCCGAAGGGCGCTTATTACTACAGCCGCGGAGTCAATCTGCGGGCGGTGGCGGCGTTTATTCCTGCGGCGGTGATCGCCATTCTCCTGGCCCTGCTGCCCGGGTTCGCCCTCGTCTCGCCCTTCTCCTGGCTGATTGGCGCCGGTATTGCAGGGCTGCTGTACCTGCTGTTCGCCAAGCGCCAGCCGTACTACGCCGATGTGAGCGGCGAAAGCATTGCAGTCGATAACGTCAGTCATTAAGTAAGGACATTCCATGCGCATCCTTGTGGTCAACGTCAACACCACCGAGTCCATCACCGAGGCCATCGCCAAACAGGCACGGGCGGTGGCGTCCCCCGGCACCGAGATCGTCGGCCTGACTCCGTTTTTCGGTGCCGAATCGGTGGAAGGCAATTTCGAAAGCTACCTGGCGGCCATCGCGGTGATGGACCGGGTGATGGCTTACGACCAGCCGTTCGATGCGGTAATCCAGGCCGGCTACGGCGAACATGGCCGCGAAGGCTTGCAGGAGTTGCTCAACGTGCCGGTGGTGGACATCACCGAAGCGGCCGCCAGTACCGCGATGTTCCTCGGACATGCCTACTCCGTGGTGACGACTCTGGACCGCACCGTGCCGCTGATCGAGGACCGGCTGAAACTGGCCGGCTTATATCAGCGGTGCGCGTCGGTACGGGCCAGCGGCATGGCGGTATTGGAACTGGAGGAAGACCCGCTGCGGGCCATGGAGGCCATCGTGCGCCAGGCTGAATTGGCGATCAGCGAAGACAAGGCCGAAGTGATCTGCCTGGGCTGCGGCGGCATGGCCGGGCTGGATGAGCAGATTCGCTACCGCACGGGTGTGCCGGTGGTGGACGGTGTGACCTCGGCTGTCACGATTGCCGAAGGCTTGGTGCGGTTGGGACTGTCGACCTCGAAGATCCGCACGTATGCGACGCCGAGGCCGAAGAAAGTGATCGGCTGGCCCGGAAAGTTCGGACATTGAAGATCCAAAATGTGGGAGCGGGCTTGCTCGCGAAAGCGGTGGATCAGTCGATGCATGTGGTGACTGTCACACCGCCTTCGCGAGCAAGCCCGCTCCCACACTTTGATCCCCACAAGGATCAAATGGCGCTGAACCGCCGCCCCAACTCGCGTTCGACAAACTGCTCCAGGATGAAATCCACAAACGCCCGGGTCTTGCCGGGCAGCAGCTTGTGTTCGGCGTAGTACAGCGAGATGTTGCCGTCGTCGACGTACCAGTCGGGCAGCACTCGCACCAGTTGGCCGCTGTCCAGATACGGCACCGCCATCGGCATGCTGACCAGCGCAATCCCCAGGCCCTGGGCACTGGCGCAGCAGGCAGCGCCCGAGTCGCTCATGGTCATGCGCGGCTTGAGCACCAGCGGGCGTTGTTCGAGGGTGCGGTGGGTGAGTTGCCACGAACGCACGCGCCCGGTTTGCGGTGAGCGGATCAGGATGCCGTTGCACACAGACAAGTCCTCGGGCGCGACCACCGGCTTGCGTTTGGCGAGGTATTCCGGTGAGGCCAGCAGGATCCGGTGCGCCGGCGCCAGCTTGCGCGCAACCACGCCCTGGGGCAGCTCAAAACCACCGCCGATCGCGGCATCGAAGCCCTGGCCGATCAGGTCCACCTGGCGGTTATCAAAATGCCAGTCGGGGTTGATATCAGGAAAGCGCTTTAGAAACTCCCCCAGCAACGGCACCACATAACGGTTGCCGAACACCGTGCCCATGCTCACTTTCAGCGTGCCCACTGGCCGCCCTTCGGCACTGGCCAGGTTAGCCACGGCGTTTTGAATGGTGGTGAGGCTGCCGCTGACTTCTTCGAGGAAGAGCTTGCCGGCCTCAGTCAGCGTCAGGCGCCGGGTACTGCGCTGGAACAGCCTTACACCCAGGCGCGCCTCCAGCTTGGCCACACTTTTGCCCACGGCCGCCGGGGTCAGGCTCAGGTGCCGGGCAGCCTCGGCAAAACTGCCGCCTTCGGCGCTGCGCACGAAGCATTCGATACTGCCAAAGCTTTCCATATCGCCCCACTCTAAACTTTTGGTTTACACAGACTATAGCAATCACGGTCTACCGGGCGCGCCGGGTGAGGTCGATACTCGACTCCAACCTCAACACACCTTTTGGAGAACGACATGACCACACAAAACCTCAGCGGCAAAGTCGCCTTGATCCAGGGCGGTTCCCGCGGTATCGGCGCCGCCATCGTCAAGCGCCTGGCCGCACAGGGCGCTGCCGTCGCCTTTACCTACGTCAGTTCGGCTGCCAAGGCTGAAGCGTTGCAGAACAGCGTGATCAGCCAAGGCGGCAAAGCCCTGGCGATTCATGCCGACAGCGCCGACGCAGACGCCATCCGCAGCGCCGTCAACGCCACCGTCGAAGCGTTCGGGCGCCTGGATATCCTGGTCAACAACGCAGGCGTGCTGGCCGTCGGCCCGCTGGAAGATTTCAAGCTGGAAGACTTCGACCGCACCCTCGCCATCAACGTACGCAGCGTATTTGTCGCCACCCAGGAAGCCGCGCGGCACATGGGCGAAGGTGGCCGCATCATCAACATCGGCAGCACCAATGCCGATCGCATGCCGTTTGCCGGTGGCGGCCCGTACGCCATGAGCAAATCGGCGCTGGTCGGCCTGACCAAAGGCCTGGCCCGCGACCTGGGCCCACGGGGCATCACCATCAATAACGTGCAGCCAGGCCCGGTGGACACCGACATGAACCCGGCAAGCGGTGATTTCGCCGAAAGCCTGATCGGCTTCATGGCCGTGGGCCGTTATGGCCATGTAGAAGAGATCGCCAGTTTCGTCGCCTATCTGGCAGGCCCTGAGGCCGGCTACATCACCGGCGCCAGCCTGACCATCGACGGCGGTTTCGGCGCCTGAACCAACGCTGCGACATCGCACCACGCTCCGACCTTGGTCGACACTGACTAACGCCAAGCATCATGCGAGACTGTTCGCCCGGGCCGGGAATGCCCGGGCGTTCTTATGTCTGGAGTTCTCATGACGCTGTCCAGCGGGCTGATCGCCGCCGTTGCCCTGGCCTATATGGCCATTATGTTTGCCATCGCCTTTTACGGTGACCGTCGCCATGCGCCGCTGCCGCCGCGGATGCGTGCCTGGGTGTACAGCCTGTCGCTGGCGGTGTATTGCACCAGCTGGACATTCTTTGGTGCCGTAGGCCAGGCGGCCGAACAGTTGTGGGCGTTTTTACCGATCTACCTGGGACCGGTGCTGCTGTTGGTGCTCGCGCCGTGGGTCCTGCAGAAGATGGTGCTGATCAGCAAACAGGAAAACATCACCTCCATCGCCGACTTTATCGCCGCCCGTTACGGCAAATCCCAATCCCTGGCGGTGGTGGTGGCGCTGATCTGCCTGGTGGGCGTCCTGCCTTATATAGCCTTGCAACTCAAAGGCATCGTGCTGGGGGTGAACCTGCTGATCGGCGCCAGCGCCGACACTACCGGCACCCGCTCCCAGGACACGGCGCTGATCGTGTCGCTGGTATTGGCGTTGTTCACCATTGTGTTCGGTACCCGCAACCTCGACGCCACGGAACACCACCGCGGCATGGTGCTGGCGATTGCCTTTGAATCGTTGGTCAAGCTGTTCGCGTTTCTCGCCGTCGGTGCGTTTGTGACCTACGGCCTGTACGACGGTTTCGACGATTTGTTCAGCCAGGCGATGCTCGCGCCACGGCTGGAGGAATACTGGAAAGAGACCGTCAACTGGCCCTCGATGGTGGTGCAGACCGGCGTCGCGATGATGGCGATCATCTGCCTGCCCCGGCAGTTCCATGTCACCGTGGTGGAAAATATCGACCCCCAGGACCTGCGGCTGGCCAAGTGGGTGTTCCCGGCCTATCTGATCCTGGCCGCCCTGTTTGTGATCCCGATTGCCCTCGGCGGGAAGATGCTGCTGCCGGGTTCGGTATTGCCGGATTCCTACGTGATCAGCCTGCCGTTGGCCGAAGCCCATCCGGCGCTCGCCGTGCTGGCGTTTATCGGCGGCGCCTCGGCGGCTACGGGCATGGTGATCGTCGCGAGCATCGCCCTGTCGACCATGGTCTCCAACGACATGCTGCTGCCCTGGCTGCTGCGCCGTTCCAGTGCCGAGCGGCCGTTCGAAGTGTTCCGTCACTGGATGCTGTCGGTACGCCGGGTGAGCATTGTCATCATCCTGCTGCTGGCTTACGTCAGTTACCGGCTGCTGGGGTCCTCCGCCAGCCTTGCAACCATTGGCCAGATTGCGTTCGCCGCCGTGACCCAGCTGGCACCGGCGATGCTGGGTGCGCTGTACTGGAAACAGGCCAACCGGCGCGGCGTGTTTGCCGGATTGGCGGCGGGTACGTTCCTGTGGTTCTACACCTTGGTCCTGCCGGTCACCGCGAAAAGTCTGGGCTGGTCGTTCAGCCTTTTCCCGGGCATGACGTGGCTGCATTCGCACCCGCTGGGCTTGTCTGTAACTTCTCTGACGCTGGGCACCGTATTTTCCCTGGCGGGTAACTTCACGTTGTTCGTGTGGGTCTCGATGCTGTCCCGCACGCGGGTGTCGGAGCATTGGCAGGCCGGGCGTTTTATTGGCCAGGAAATCAGCCAGCGGGCCAGCGCCCGCTCAATGCTTTCGGTGCAGATCAATGATTTGCTCAGCCTCGCAGCGCGGTTTGTCGGTGAAGAACGGGCTCACCAGAGTTTTGTGCGCTTCGCCTATCGCCAAGGCAAAGGGTTTAACCCCAACCAGAACGCCGACAATGACTGGATTGCCCACACCGAACGCCTGTTGGCCGGCGTGCTCGGTGCGTCGTCGACCCGGGCGGTGGTGAAAGCCGCCATTGAAGGCCGGGAAATGCAGTTGGAGGACGTAGTACGCATCGCCGACGAAGCGTCGGAAGTACTGCAGTTCAACCGGGCACTGCTGCAAGGCGCCATCGAAAACATCACCCAGGGCATCAGCGTGGTCGACCAGTCCCTGCGGCTGGTGGCGTGGAACCGGCGGTACCTGGAGCTGTTCAATTACCCCGAAGGCCTGATCAGTGTGGGCCGGCCGATAGCCGACATCATTCGCTACAACGCCGAGCGCGGGCTGTGCGGCCCGGGCGAGGCCGAAGTGCACGTGGCGCGCCGCCTGCACTGGATGCGCCAGGGCCGTGCGCATACCTCCGAGCGGCTGTTTCCCAATGGCCGGGTGATCGAACTGATCGGCAACCCGATGCCGGGTGGCGGGTTTGTGATGAGCTTCACCGACATCACCGCGTTCCGCGAAGCCGAGCAGGCGTTGACCGAGGCCAATGAAGGCCTGGAACAGCGGGTGACCGAGCGAACCCACGAACTGTCGCAACTCAACGTCGCGCTGAC
This sequence comes from Pseudomonas sp. D8002, assembly GCF_013385695.1. Classification (NCBI taxonomy): domain Bacteria; kingdom Pseudomonadati; phylum Pseudomonadota; class Gammaproteobacteria; order Pseudomonadales; family Pseudomonadaceae; genus Pseudomonas; species Pseudomonas sp. D8002. The sequence goes on along the minus strand of NZ_JACAPM010000054.1, from coordinate 11,726 downwards.
CGATGCCAAGGGCGTGGCCGAGACCGCCAGCCAGTCGAAAACCCGGTTCCTCGCAGCGGTCAGTCACGACTTGATGCAACCGTTGAACGCCGCAAGATTGTTCTCTGCTGCCCTCTCCCATCAGAACGACGGCATGTCGCCGGATGCCCGGCAGTTGGTGCAGCATCTGGACAGCTCGTTGCGTTCGGCGGAAGACCTGATCAGCGACCTGCTGGATATTTCGCGCCTGGAAAACGGCAAGATCAATCCGCAGCGCCAGCCCTTCGTGCTCAATGAACTGTTCGATACGCTGGGCGCCGAGTTCAAGGCGCTGGCTCAGGAGCAGGGCTTGCGCTTCCGCCTGCGGGGCAGCCGTTTGCGGGTCGACAGCGACATCAAGTTGCTGCGGCGGGTGTTGCAGAATTTCCTCACCAACGCGTTCCGGTATGCCGACGGGCCGGTGCTATTGGGTGTGCGGCGCCGTCGCGGCGAGTTGTGCCTGGAAGTATGGGACCGTGGTCCCGGGATTCCCCAGGACAAGCAAAAAGTCATCTTCGAGGAATTCAAACGCCTGGACAGTCACCAGACCCGTGCCGAGAAAGGCCTGGGACTGGGCCTGGCGATTGCCGATGGCCTGTGCCGCGTGCTCGGGCACCGCTTGAGCGTGCGTTCATGGCCGGGCAAGGGCAGCGTGTTCAGCGTGCGTGTGCCGTTGGCGCGCACTCAGGTCAGCGCGCCTGCCAAGCCGGCGCAGGAAAGCGGCCAGCCGTTGAGCGGTGCACAGGTGCTGTGTGTGGATAACGAAGAAAGCATCCTGATCGGCATGCGCAGTTTGCTCACGCGCTGGGGCTGTGAAGTCTGGACCGCCCGCGACCAGGCGCAATGTGCCGCGTTGCTGGCCGAGGGTGTGCGGCCGCAACTGGCCCTGGTGGATTACCACCTCGACCACGGCGAGACCGGCACCGAGTTGATGGGCTGGCTGCGGGCACAACTGGCAGAGCCGATTCCGGGTGTGGTGATCAGTGCCGACGGGCGGCCGGAGATGGTGGCCCAGGTGCATGCGGCAGGGTTGGATTACCTGGCCAAGCCGGTGAAGCCGGCGGCGTTGCGGGCCTTGTTGAGCCGGCACCTGCCGCTTTAGCCCATGTGGGAGCTGGCTTGCCTGCGATGGCATCGCCTCGGTGTATCTGGAGGAACGAGGTGTCTGCATCGCAGGCAAGCCAGCTCCCACAGAGACCGGTGACTATTCTGGCAACTGCGCCACGCCGTCTTCATCGGTCATCGCCCGTTCCAGCAAGTCGGCCGGCAGGCTTTTGCTGGCGCGGGCGCCGAGCAGCTTCAGTTGCTCGGTACGGCTCACCAGGTTTCCGCGTCCGTCGGTCAGCTTGTTGCGCGCCGCACTGTAGGCTTTATCCAGCTGCTGCAGGCGGTTGCCTACCTCGTCCAGGTCCTGGATAAACAGCACGAACTTGTCGTACAGCCAACCGGCGCGCTCGGCAATTTCCCGGGCGTTCTGGCTTTGCCGTTCCTGTTTCCACAGGCTGTCGATCACCCGCAAGGTGGCCAACAGCGTGGTCGGGCTGACGATCACGATGTTGCGGTCGAAGGCTTCCTGGAACAGGTTCGGCTCGGCTTGAAGCGCCGCCGAAAATGCGGCTTCAATGGGCACGAACAGCAGCACGAAATCCAGGCTGTGCAGGCCTTCCAGACGTTTGTAGTCCTTGCCGGCCAGGCCTTTGACGTGGTTGCGCAAGGACAGTACGTGCTGCTTGAGGGCTGCCTGGCCGATCGCCTGGTCGTCCTCGGCGACGTACTGTTGATAGGCGGTCAGGCTGACCTTGGAGTCCACCACTACCTGCTTGTCCCCCGGCAGCATGATCAACACGTCGGGCTGGAAGCGTTCGCCGTCCGGGCCTTTGAGGTTGACCTGGGTCTGGTACTCGCGGCCCTTTTCCAGACCGGCATGTTCCAGCACCCGCTCCAGGATCAGCTCGCCCCAGTTGCCCTGGGTTTTCTGGCCCTTGAGGGCGCGGGTCAGGTTGGTGGCTTCATCGGACAGGCGCAGGTTCAGCTGTTGCAGGCGCTCCAGCTCCTTGGCCAGGGAGAACCGCTCGCGGGCTTCGCTCTGGTAGCTTTCTTCGACGCGCTTTTCGAACGACTGGATGCGCTCCTTGAGCGGGTCGAGCAATTGGCCGAGGCGCTGCTGGCTGGTTTCGGCGAAGCGTTGCTCGCGCTCGTCGAAGATCTTCCCGGCGAGTTCAGCGAACTGCGCGCGCAGCTCATCACGGGAACCTTGCAGGTCGCTGAGGCGTTGCTGATGGCTTTCCTGTTGCTCGCGCAATTCGGCGCGCAGGGACGCGGACAAGGCATCCAGGCGGCGTAGTTCGGTTTCCTTGGCGGAACGGTCGAGGTTCCAGGCGTGGGCGGCGTCGCGGGCGTTGTCACGGTCGATCTGCAGCAGTTCGACTTCCCGGCGCACGGCGGCCAGATCAGCCTGTTTGGCAGCGTTGGCCTGGCTCAGGTCGCTGATTTCGTCACGGCTGGCGTCCAACTGCGCGGCGAGCCCTTCCTGGGCCAGTTGTGCGGTGGCCAGGCGCTCTTCGAGCAATTCCCAGCCGGCCATTCGCGCGCTCAGTCGGCGCTGAATCTGCCAGCACAGCCCCAACAGCGGCAACCCAGCAGCGGCGAGACCCAGCACAACACTGGTCCAGTCAAAAGCCATAGCGATTCCTGCCGTCACCCGAAAAGAAGAAGGTTAACCAAGCCAGCGCATTGAGGACAGCTCAGTCTTCGATCTGGCCCAGTTCACGCTGGGCGATGCGGTCACCGGCGCGGGCGGCCTGGCGCAGCAGTTCGTGGCCGATACGGCGGTCGCGGGCATTGCCGCACTCGCGGCACATCAACTGGCCCAGACGGCTTTGCGCCACCACCACGCCAGCACGAGCCGGTTGCTTGAGCAAATGCCCTGCAAAATGTTTGACGTTGGGGCTGTGGCCCAGGCGCGGGCTGTCGAGCAACCACAAGGCAACTTTCAGGGAAAAACGCTTGGGTGCGGTAACAACCTGAGGGCTGTCGGTAACAGAAGGTGATACTGAGCGAAACTTCATAAAGCACTGTGGGACAGAACGGAAGGCGCGCCACTCTACTCTTTTTTTCGTACAGGTAAAGCTGAAAAAAGCCTGCACGCCCGTTCTAGAGCAAGCGCTTGGGACAATCCACAGAAGCTGTGGATAACTCAGTGGACAACCGTTCTGTAAGTCCCGCAAAGGCCCATGGAACGGGGGCCGCAGTCAAACTGACGATTTTTTCACCAATAAAAAAAAGCTCGATTTTTCATTGACTTAAATTTTAGTTGCAGGCACCCGGGCGCTTTGCGGGGCGTATGTCAGTTCAGTTACACAGGGCGCCACCAATGTGCACAACTACCCACTCGCCGGTTATATCAACCGCGTTTTTTGCTCAGGCAGCGGCTGAGGAATGTTACCGCAGGCCCAGGACCCGAAAAGTTTTTTGCCTATCACACTTCCTTTCATCGTTTCAATCCGTTACTATCCGCGGCGTTAGTACCAAGCTGAAAGTCAATTCTGGTCGAACAACTCCCTCACGGCACCGCCGACAAAAAGGGATCGACCACCTCGATGGTTTCCAGGTATCACTTGCGACGACACGGCCTTTGAACAATGCAAAGGGTGTCGCGAAGTTTCCATACTCTGAAAGAACCAACCTGCAAATTGATCAGGATCTTCACCCCGGGCCCAGAACCTTTGCCCCTGTTGTGTTGCCTGCCCTCCTAAGTACCTACCTGCCAGCCCAAGCGCGCCAACTTAATAGCGCTTCAAACTGGCTGCTTTGTTCCAGTCGGGTTCTTCGTTCGATCAATGGTGATCAACGTCACTGGAACGTTTTAACGTTGCACGGTTCTTAACCGTGTCATTTGTAGGAACACCAATAATATGTCCACTCAAATCCACACTCAGGATGCCATTCGCACCCTCACCAACGCTTTTGCACCAATGAACTGCCTGATCATGGCCGCTCGCAAAGGCTGCTTCAGCTTTACCCTGGTCAACGAACACGGCATCGCTCGTCACAGCGAACGCCTGTACCCCGATCAATACTCCAGCGCAGAACCGCTGCAGGCCGTGATCGATCGTACTCGCCAGGCACTGGTTGCCTGATCGACCCGAATCGCTGAAACACAAAAACCCCGGTTAAAACCCGGGGTTTTTTATTGCCTGAAATTCAGGCGCGCTAAGTTTAAATTGATATAAACGATATAACTAAATGATGAAAATATTTTAAAAACAGTCCTTTACATCGTAAATATGACACTACACTTCAACTCAAGCGGCATGATCCGCTTCCGGCGGACCTGAGATCCGATTCACCGCTGCCAAGCCCTCGCTCAGGTATCGCCGATTAATTTCATGGATTGAGGCATTTATGGGCATCGCCGCCAGCGAATTGTGTCGTTATGTGATCCGGCCCACCCTGCTTTACCTGGGTCGCCATAACCAGACGGCTGAGTCCCTGCTGCTGGGCATCGCCGCCAGCCAGTCGGCGCTCGGCTCAGCCCTGCACGACCGCCGCGGCCATGGCCTCTACAGCATCACCGAGCCGCGCCATCGCGCGCTGTGGGATAACTATCTGGCGCTGGACCCCGAGCGCGCCAGCCTGGTACGCGGACTCGCCAGCCAGCATGCCTTCCTCAGCGGGCCGCAGCTTGAGCTGACGGTCAACCTGCGTTACGCCACCGCCATCGCCTGGCTGCTGGTGGAACAACACCGCCCAAACCTGCCACCGGCCGACGACGTATTGGCGATGGCACGTATCTGGAAAGAAATATTTCACCCTCAAGGCCGGCTCCGGGATTTCACCCAGGCCTGGCAAACCTGTGTTTCACCCATGAATCACGTCGCCTGTTGACCGGGCGATTTGCAAGATTCGGCTAAAAACGTTGATTTTGGTCGGATTGTCCTACAAAACCGCTCTATCTCCTGTGTTTGAGCCTATAGCGCAAACATAAATTTATTGTTACTTTCCGCAGCGGTGATCACCACGGAGTTCTAATAATGAAAAAAGTAATGCTCAAGACGACACTTAGCCTCGCCGTTGCAATGGCATCCTCCCACGTGTTCGCGAGCGGCTTCGCCCTCAACGAACAAGACGTTGCCGGGATGGGTACCGGTTTTGCGGGACGTTCTTCATCTGCCGATAACGCAAGCACTGTTTATGGCAACCCTGCCGGTATGGCTCGCCTTGAAGGCCAGCAAATCACGGGTGGTGTTGCAGCCATCGATGCCTCGACCGACATCAAAGATGCCGGCGGCCGTTCCAGGGGCACCAACAAAGGCGACATGGTGCCCTTCACCGGCGTACCGTTCGGCTTCTACACCAACAAACTCAACGATCAGTGGGCTGTCGGCTTTGGCGTTTACGCACCGTTCGGCCTGGTGACTGATTATGAACGCGGCTTCCAGGGCAGCGGGTTCGGCAGCTACAGCAAAGTATCTGTAATCACTCTGCAGCCAACGGTCAGCTACGCATTCAACGACCGGGTTTCCATCGGTTTCGGTCCTACCATCAACCGGATCTCCGGCAAGCTGGAGTCCGAACTGACCCTGAACCCTGCCGTGCCTTCGACCAACGTCACGATCAAGGGCGACGATACCGCCATTGGTTTCAACGTCGGCGTACTGGTACAGGCCACCGATACCACGCGCGTCGGCCTGACCTACCACTCCAAGGTCAGCTACAAGCTTGACGGCCACACCGAGGTGACAGCGCCTGCCCCGACTGCCGGTGCCATTGGCAGTGGCCGCTACGACGCCTCGCTGAGCATCGACACGCCAGAATCTTACGACCTGTCGGTAACCCAGGACCTGACTGACGCCTGGAAACTCTATGGCGGTGCGACCTGGACCCGCTGGAGCCGCCTGAAAGACATCACTGTCAAGAACCAGGGTGTAACGGGCGCCAACGGCTTCCTCGCACCGTCGGTCATCGGCACTATCACTGAACCTCAGAACTGGCACGACACCTGGGCCTACGCCCTTGGTACTTCGTACCAGGTCACCAAGCAAGTGGTACTGCGTACCGGCCTGACTTTCGACCAGTCGCCAACCAACAACACTGACCGTTCCCCACGTATTCCTACTGGCGACCGGACCATCTTCAGTGTGGGCCTGGGTTATGCGGTGATGGATAACATGACTGTCGACCTGGCTTATTCCTACCTCAAGGAAGAGCCGGTCAAAGTCAACAAGTCCAATGCACTGGGTTCCTACAGCGCCAAGTACGAAAACAGCGCCAACGGTTTCGGCCTGGGCGTGACGTACAAGTTCTGATGTAAAGCGGCACAAAAAAGCCCCGCACTCTTGCAAAAGAGGCGGGGCTTTTTTGTGGGCGGTGATCAGGGTTTGGAGGCCAACGCGTCTTCCACCGCCTTGATCAGGTCCGGGCTATCCGGCTTGGTCAGGCTGGAGAAGTTGGCGATCACCTTGCCCTGGCGGTCCACCACGTACTTGTAGAAATTCCACTTCGGCGCACTGCTCTGCTGCGCCAGGATCTTGAACAGATGCACCGCGTCCGGGCCCTTGACCTTCTGTGGTTCGGTCATGGTGAAGGTCACGCCGTAATTAACGTAACAAACCTTGGCAGTTTCCTCCCCGGTCTTGGCTTCCTGCTTGAAGTCATCGGACGGCACGCCAATCACTTCCAGCCCCTGGCCCTTGTAGCGCTGGTACAACGCTTCAAGCCCTTTGAACTGCGGCGCAAACCCGCAGAAGCTGGCGGTGTTGACGATCAGCAGCGGCTTGCCGGCAAAGCGCTGGCACAGGTCGATGGATTCCTTGGCGCGCAGCTTGGGCAACTGGCCTTCAAGCAACGGCGGGCAATCGGCAGCCATGGCGACACCGCCAAAAGCCACCATCAGAGCGGGTACTGCGAACCAGCGCATCTGCATGTGAGGTGTCCTTGAAAAGTCTCAGACACAGAACTTAACAGATCGCCATGCCCAACTGCATCAATGCCAGGCCGCCCTGTTGCCAGCCCCACCACGCCAGCAGCAGCAAGAGTCCTGCTCCTGCTGCGCCGAGCCAATGCCAGGTCGAATTCATGCCACCCCCATTTTCGCCTGCAAACGTGCCACCGGGCGCTCGCGCACCGGCCAGTTCAGCGCCGCTGCCACCAGGCTCAGGACGATTGCCACCTGCCAGATCAAATCGTAGCTGCCGGTTCGATCATAGACCACCCCGCCCAACCAGCCGCCGAGGAACGAGCCCAGTTGATGGAACAGGAACACGATCCCACCTAGCATGGAAAGGTTTCTGACACCAAACAAGGTCGCGACCGTGCCGTTGGTCAGTGGCACCGTGGACAGCCACAGGAAGCCCATCGCCATGCCGAACAGGTAGGCGCTGGTCTGCGTCACCGGCGCCCACAGGAAGATCACAATCACCACCGCCCGCAGCAGGTACAAACCGGTCAACAAACGGGGTTTGGACATGCGCCCGCCGAGCCATCCGGCGGTATAGGTGCCAAAGATATTGAACAGGCCGATCAATGCCAGCACGGTCGTCCCCACCGAGGCCGGCAAGTGCTGGTCCACCAGGTACGACGGCAAGTGCACGCCGATAAACACCACCTGGAAACCGCAGACAAAAAAGCCGAACGCCAGCAGCCAGAACCCTGAATGGGAGCAGGCCTCACCCAAGGCTTCGCGCAAGGTCTGCTGGCCAGCCACCGCAGGCAACGGTCGATCCTTGAGCATGGTCACCAACGGCACGATCAGCGCCACCATCAGGCCCAGCACCAGCAACGCGGCGGACCAGCCAAGCCAGCCGATCAAACCGAGGGTGCCCGGCAACATGGCGAACTGGCCGAACGAGCCGGCGGCGCTGGCGATACCCATGGCCATGCTGCGTTTTTCCGGCGCCACGGCACGCCCCACCACCCCGAGGATCACCGAGAACGAGGTGCCCGACAGGCCAATGCCGATCAGCAACCCGGCACTCAGGGACAACGACCACGCTGAATCCGAAAGGCCCATGAACACCAGGCCCAGCGCGTAGAGCACGCCACCGATCATCACCACCTTGGCCGCACCGAAGCGGTCGGCCAGGGCGCCGGTAAATGGCTGCGCCAGGCCCCAGATCAGGTTTTGCAGGGCGATGGCAAAGGCAAAGGTTTCACGGCCCCAGCCGAATTCGGCACTCATGGGCGCCAGGAACAGGCCGAAGCCATGTCGCACGCCGAGGGACAACGCGAGGATCAGCGCACTCCCCACAAGAATCCAGCCGCTGGTGCGCCACATCGAGGTCATTTCTTATTCTCCGTTCGCGGGTATATACCCGCTTATCATCGAACAAACTCGCGTCAAGCGAGTTCATCCAGCAAGGCCAACAGGGTTTCGCGCTTTTCGGCGCCCAACTTATCAATCAATTTCTGCTGCGCCGCTTCCCAGGCCGGCAATGCGGCGGCGAGCCGTTCGATACCCGCCTCGGTCAGCAAGACCAGGCGGTTGCGCAAGTCATCGCCCTCCACCAACTGCACCAGGCCCTCGCCTTCCAGCACCCGCAGGTTGCGCCCCAGTGTGCTGCGATCCAGGCCCATGGCGTCGGCCAGGCTGGAAATGCTCGGTTGATCGAGGCGCTGCAGATTACACAGCAAAGAATACTGGGCAACGTTGATCCCGAAGCCGTCGAGAGCGCCGTCGTAATGCCTGCTGACGCCACGAGCGGCGCGACGCAGGTTTGTGCATAAACATTGGGAGGCAAGCATGGAGCGTGTATATACCCGGGATTAATGAAATGCAAGAAAGTGTTACAGCACCAGACTGATCAACACCGCCAGTTCCAGCAGTTCCAACAGCGCGCCGGCGGTGTCGCCGGTGGTGCCGCCGAGGCGATTGACCATCAATTGGCGCAAGCCGATAAAACAAAGGGCAGCCACCAGCACGGCAATCCCGCCACTGAAACCGCCGATCAAGATACACGCCAGGCCGCTGAGGATCAGCACCTGTTGGCCGACGATCCGTGGCAAATGATCCGCCAGGGCCTGCCCCAGACCACCGGCGCGCACATAGCGCGTGGTGAGAAACAGCGCCAGCATTGAAGCGCGGCCAATCAACGGTGCGAGGATCAGCGCGGCGCCGTTGTGCTGCTCGATCAATGCCACCAGCGCGGTGAATTTGAGCAGCAACACCAGGCCCAGGGTGACCACCGCGATCGGGCCGCTGCGCGGGTCTTTCATGATGGTCAGGGTGCGCTCGCGGTCACCGAAGCCACCGAGCCAGGCGTCGGCGCTGTCGGCCAGGCCGTCCAGGTGCAGGCCGCCACTGAGCAGCACCCATGCGGTCAACAGCAGCGCGGCGTGCAGCAGCAATGGCGCGCCCATCAACACGGCGTTCAAGCCCCACAGCAGTAGCCCGAACAGCAGCCCCACCACCGGATAAAACAGCAACGAACGCCCCAGTTCCTGGGGCTGCGGCATGCCCGGCAAGCGAATCGGCAGGCTGCTGAGAAACTGCAAGGCGATCCAGAACGGCAACATGCTCAGCGTCCTTCCCTTAATACGCCATCCGCCTCGACCTGTAGGCTGAACAGGCCACCATGGCCGACTTCGACATTCAACAGTTGCTCACGCGGCAGACCACGTGCCTGGGCCAGCAGCAAACGCATGACTCCACCATGGCTGATCAGCAGCACTCGCTGGCCGGCATAGGCTTGATGCAAGCGGCCGACAGCCCCCAAAACACGCGCGGAGAACTGCGAAACCGGCTCGCCCTGCGGCGGCGTGAAACTGTAGGGATCAGCCCAGAACAGGCCCAGCGCGTCGGCGTCGGTTTCCATCAAGGCTGCAGCGCTCTGCCCTTCCCAGGCGCCGAAGTGCAGTTCCTGCAGATCCTTTTCGAGGGTGACCGGCAGGTTCAGGCGCGTGCCCAACTCCTCGGCAAACCGCGCACAACGTTGCAGCGGCGAACTGACCAGACGCTCCCATGGGCCCTGCGCCACCACCGCCTCACGCATCTGCTCCCAGCCCTTGGCCGTGAGCGCATCGTCCAGGCTGCCGCGCAAGCCGCCGCCCAGTTCGGTTTCGCCGTGGCGCAGCAGGTCCAGGCGCAAAGTCATGCCGGGCGATCCGCTACGGCTGCTTCGGCGAAGGTCGCCATCTGCCCGTGCAGCGCGCAGGCTAGGCGCAGCAACGGCACAGCGAGCGCGGCGCCACTGCCTTCACCCAGGCGCAGCCCGAGTTCCAGCAAAGGCTCGGCGTTGAGGCTTTGCAGCACGTGACGATGGCCGGGCTCGGCACCGCGGTGGCCGAACAGCAGCCATTCACGACAGCCGGGGTTCAGGCGCGTCGCGACCAAAGCGGCGACGGTGCATATAAAACCGTCCACCAGCACCACGACACCTTCTTGGGCACAGGCCAGATAGGCACCGACCAGTGCGGCAATCTCAAAGCCGCCGAGGTTGAACAGGGTTTTCAGTGCGTCGTCGCGGTCGCTGGCGTGCAGCGCAAGGGCGCACTCGATGACGGCGACCTTATGGCTGACACCCTGGGCGTTCAGGCCGGTGCCGGGGCCGGTCAAGTCACTGACCTGGCAATCCAGCAGCGCGCAGGCCAGGGCACTGGCGGCGGTGGTGTTGCCAATGCCCATTTCGCCACCGATAAACAGTTGCGCACCGCTGGTGATAGCGCGGTGCACGCTGTCGCGGCCGGCTTGCAGGGCAAGTTGGCCCTGGGCTTCGGTCATTGCCGGGGCGTTGACGAAGTTGGCGGTACCGAGACCGATATTCAGGTGGCGGACGCCCGGTAGGTTCAACGTCGGGGTGATGGTGCCGAGGTCGACCACTTCCAGCTTGGCGTCGAGTTGGCGCGCAAGCACGCTGATGGCGGCGCCACCGGTGACGAAGTTGTGAAGCATCTGGCCGGTGACTTCCTGGGGGAAGGCGGAGACACCCTCGGCGACGACGCCGTGGTCGCCGGCGAAGATCGCGATCCACAGGTGGTCGACGCTGGGTTTGACCTGGCCCTGGAGGCCGGCCAGTTGGACGGCCACGGCTTCCAGCCGGCCGAGGGAGCCGGCGGGCTTGGTCAGTTGCTGCTGGCGGGCCAGGGCTTGTTCGTGGGCTTGGGTGTCGATCGTTTTGCAGGGGTTGAGCCACCAGGTGTCGGTCATAACGCAGTACCTTTCAAAGTCAGGGGCAGGCCGGCGACGGTCAGGACAACGCGCTGACAACGTTCGGCCAAGGCTTGATGCAGCCAACCGGCTTCATCGACATAGCGGCGAGTCAATTCGCCCAGCGGCACGACACCCATTCCGGTCTCGTTGCTGACAAAAATGATTTCTCCCGGGAGGGTGGCCAGGGTTTGTAGCAGGGCCTCACGCTCTTCTTTGAGACGGTCGGGGTCTTCGAGCATCAGCAGGTTGGTGAGCCATAGGGTCAGGCAGTCGACCAGCAGGCAATGGTTCGGGGTGGCGTTTTCCTTGAGGACACGGGCCAGTTCGACGGGCTCTTCGATCAGGCCCCATTCGGATGGGCGGCGTTCGCGGTGGTGGGCGACGCGTGCGGTCATTTCGCCGTCCAGGGGTTGGCTGGTCGCTATGTAGGTGACGCTTAGGCCGCTGTCGGTGGCGAGTTTTTCAGCCAGGCGGCTTTTGCCGGAGCGGGCGCCGCCGAGGATCAACTGGAGCATGGGTTGTGCCTCTGTTTTTGACTGTGTGTATATCCGTTATTTAGGTA
>NZ_JACAPM010000053.1:22379-37042 GCF_013385695.1 Pseudomonas sp. D8002 | reverse complement strand
GGAACCAATCTCAGCCATCACCCAAATAACGGATATGCCCCCACCCCAACCAGGAACGCCTCAGGACTTAGGCGTCAAATCCACCTTGAACCATTTTTCGCTGAGTTTCTTAACAGTCCCATCAGCAATCGCTTCTTTCAACGCCGCATCAAACTTGGCCTTCAACTCCGGATCGCTCTTGCGAAAACCCAGGCCCTCGCCATCACCCCAGATAGGGCCTTTGATCTGCGGCCCGGTATACGCCAGCCCCTTGTTCTCAGGCTTGGACATGATCGAATCAAGGAACGTAACGTCATCAAAAATCGCGTCAATACGGCCCGATTGCAGATCAAGAATCGCATCGGCCGACGTGTTGTACTCACGAATCGTCGCCACGTCCTTGAAGTTCTCATCAATGAACTTGGTGTAAATGATGCCTGAAGCGATCCCGATGGTTTTACCCTTCAGCGCCTGACGCAACGGCTCGATCGCATCGTGAATCGCCTTCGGATCAGCACTCAGCGTAATCGCATTCGCCGCCCCGGTTTTACCCGGCAGCAACGCCGCATCCTGCGCGACAAAGTTGGCCGGCGTCTGCGCGTAGGGAATCGAAAAATCCATGACCTGCTTACGGTCGTCAGTGATAACGATCGCATCCATCAACACATCAAACTTCCCTGCGTTGAGACTGGCAATCATGCCATCCCAGTTCTGCACGGTGATCTTGCACTGCAGCTTCATCTTGGCGCACAGGTAGTCCATCAGCTCAGGCTCGAAACCACTGATCTTCCCGCCTGGCAATGTCAGGTTCCAGGGCTCGTACGCGCCCTCGGTCGCGATGTTCACGGACGTCCAGTCCTTTGCCTGCAGTCCGGAAGCACTTGCCATCACTAGGGTCGCTACAGCAACAGAGCCTAACCAATTCGATTTTTTAGCGGTCATTTCTATTTCCTACCAATGTTTTGATGTGGGCTTAGGACTTTTTTCTCGAACGCATACAGGTTTGGGGACTGGCCGATTCGCTCTCCAGTCTGCACATGACTCCACATGTACATACATGTCATTGCAAAATATTTGCCAGCTTTTACAAATAAATAACCTGTTGATTTTAAAGTAAATTAAACATGGTTAGAAAATGCGCGCGGTTTTTTCGCCCTGTTTTGGGTCGATAGGTAGCGTTTTGCACCCACCCGTGCGCTGTCAGGTGTCAGGCGTGGGGGCAGGGTTCGCGGTGAGTATTGGCGTGAATCCCAGGTGCTCAAGCAGTCGCGCCATATCGCGGACTGCGATCGACAGGGTCGCGGTATTCACCAGCGGATGGCAGAGAATCCTGTCGCCGTTCCACACCTCTTCGGCGATCACAACCTGGGTGGCGCGCTGCACGTCATTGCACAACCCCAGCAATGACACCGCTCCCGGCTCCACGCCCAGGGTTTCCATCAGGCGGCGCGGCGAGGCGAATCTCAGGCCCTTGAGGCCGAGGGTTTGTGAGAGTGCACGCAGGTCCAGGCGCTGCTCGCTCTTGAGCACCACCAGGGTGGGATTCAAGCCTTTGGCATCGCACAGGAAGATGTTCTTGACCGCCTGCCCGCTGATCCCGATGTCCAGTTTGTCGGCTTCTTCGCAGGTGCGCACGGCGCTGTGTTCCACGTATTCATAGGCAATGGAGCAGGTATCGAGCAGGTGTAGAACGTCTTTGGGTTGAAGCATTCGCAAAGTCCCCGGGTATCGCTTTGTCTGCGCCAAAAATGGCAAAGGCCCGCCGTCCGAAAAGGAGGGCAGGCCGTTTGACGGCGTGGTTGTCAGTTCAGGTGATGGGCCACCAGGTCGTTGATTTTCCCGCTGCGCACCTGGTCAATCACACTGGCCATGTCAGCGTAAAACGCGCGGTCGTTATCCGCCACCGGCACTTCACTGCGCACCAGGTCATAGACCGCCTTGGTCGCGGTCGATGCCTTGTTCACATCGTGGAAATCCAGGGCCTGGCACGCGACCAGCACTTCGATGGCCACCACCGACTGGAGTTTTTGCGAGACTTTGTAGGCCTTGATCACCGCGTTGTAGGCCAGGCTGACCGGGTCTTCCTGGTTGCCGCAGGTAGAGACGCTGTCGATCGACGATGGCATCGACAGGGTTTTCATTTCGGCGTACAGCCCGGCGGCGGTGTACTGGACGATCATGTAGCCGCTGTTCAGGCCCGGGTTGCGCACCAGGAAGGCCGGCATTTCGCTGAAGTGCGAGTTGATCATGCGGTCGGTCCGGCGCTCGGAAATTTTCGCCAGGTTGGTCAGCGCCACACACAGTGTGTCGGCTGCAATCCCGATGTAGGTGCCGTCGAAGTTGGCGCCGGAAATCGCGATACCGTCACCGTCGTCCAGCGGGAAAATCACCGGGTTGTCGCCCGAAGAATTGATTTCGCGTTCGATGGTTTCCCGCGCGTAGTTGATGAACTGCCGGGAAGCACCATGCACTTGGGGGATGGCACGCAGGCTGTAGACGTCCTGCAGGCGGTAATCGATGTTGTCTGCGATGAGCTGGCTGTCGCGCAGGATAGCCTTGATGTTGGCGGCGGTTGCGGCCTGTGCGGGGTGAGCCTTGATCGAGTGGTAGCGCGGGTCGAACGCGCGGATGGTGCCCTTGAGCGCCTCCAGCGACATGGCCGCCGCCACGTCCGCCAGGTCGGCAGCCTGCATCGCGTTGTACAGCGCCAGTGTGGCGATGGCGGTCACCGACGTGGTGCCGTTCAACATCGCCAGGCCTTCCTTGCACTGCAGGTCGGTCGGTTGCAGGCCGACCTGTTGCAGGGCGGTTGCGCCATCCACCAGTGCACCGCCCTTGACGCTGGCGCGGCCTTCGCCGAGCAGCACCAGGGCCAGGTGGCCTTCTACCGCGAGGTAACCCACCGAGCCTTCGCCCGGCGCAAAGGGCACCACGTCGTGGTTGAGCAGGCCGGCGATCAGTTCCAGCAGTTCCAGGCGCACCCCGGAGTAGCCTTTGCCCAGGCTGATCAACACCATCAACTGGATCGCCCGCACCTGTTCACGCACCAGCGGTTCGCCGACGGAAACAGCGTGGGAACGCACGATGTTGACTTGCAGTTCCTTGGCGTTTTCCGGCGAGATCACATGCCGCACGTTGTCGCCAAAACCGGTGGTCACGCCGTACACCAAACGGTTTTCATCGAGGAATCGCTCGATCAACCCACGGGACTTTTTAACCCGGTTCTTGTAACTGTCGGCAAACGAAACAGTGGCCGAATAGCGGGCGATCGCCACGAACTCTTCGATGCTGGGTTCTCTGTCGCCTAACACGACATGGGTAATTTGTTCAGGCAGGGTTTTCATCAGCGACTCCAGCAGGGCGTAACGCAATGGGGTGGGAAGTGGTTTCACTCTACGGGTTGCACTAGTTGAAGAAAATATGGGGTTTTCTGTTACTTTTAGTAGAAAATCTAAACTGCTGAAGTCGCGAGATTCCCCCATGAGCCGTTTACCGCCGTTGCGCGCGTTGCAAGTGTTTGAAGTGGTGGGCCACTGCGCCGGTATGTCCCAGGCGGCGATTCGCCTGGGGATCTCGGTGGGCGCTGTCAGCCAGCAAATGAAACTGCTCGAAGATGCCCTGGGCATGAAGATGACGCTCAAGGACGGCCAGCGCCTGCGCTTGAACAGCGTCGGCGAACGCCTGCACGCCCGCTGCACCGCGGCGTTCGAAGAACTCAGGCTGGCGGTGGCCGAGGCCGAGCGGGCGAAGAATCCCAACAACCTGTATATCAGTTGCCTGCCTTCGCTGATGACCAAATGGCTGTCGCCGCTGATCGACGAGTGGGGGCAGGACGAAACCGACCTGGACATCTACCTCGACAGCACCCTCGATGATGCATCGGGGGAGGAAAGTGCCGACTTTCGCATCGGTTATGGCGAGCACCCCGAGCATGCCGGGCATAGCGTGCCGCTGTTCCGCGATTGTGTGGTGCCCACCTGTTCACCGCAGTTGCTGGAACGGGTTGCGTGCGCGCGGGACTTGCTCGATTACCGCCTGATCGGCATCGACTCGCGGCCCAAATTCGATTCGCCGCCTTCGTGGACCCAATGGTTCAGCGAGCTGGAAGGGCAAACCGGCCAGCCCATCGTGATCCGCCGCAATTACTCATCATCGATTACCGCGATCCAGGCGGCCATCGACCGGCAAGGCATCGTGCTGGCGCAGTTCTCAATGATCGCCGGGGACCTGCGCGCCGGTCGGCTGGTGATTCCCTGGCGGTTCGCCGTGCCGCTGGCGGCGCCGTACTACCTGAGTTGGCACCCCAATACCCTGCACAAACAGCAGTGCCGTGGGTTTCAACGCTGGATGATCGGGCAGGGGCAGAAACAGGAGAAAATTACCGCTGCCATGCTTTCTGCTGCGCACTTTGATCATTAAGTTGTCACTTACGGTCATTGAGCGCCAGCCGGCGGACTCTTAGTCTGTGGGACATAAACCGATGGAGTGCCATTCGAGCGCTCCACGTCCCGTGATGATCCGTTGTGGAGCTGTACCATGACCGCTGCTGCCTACCCGCACTTGCTGGCCCCGTTGGACCTGGGTTTTACCACCCTGCGCAACCGCACCCTGATGGGCTCGATGCACACCGGCCTTGAAGAAAAACCCGGTGGCTTCGAGCGCATGGCGGCCTATTTTGCCGAACGTGCCCGTGGCGGCGTGGGCCTGATGGTCACCGGCGGCATTGGCCCCAACGATGAAGGTGGGGTGTATGGCGGTGCGGCCAAGCTGACCACCGACGAAGAAGCGCAGAAGCACAAGATCGTCACCCGGGCGGTGCACGAGGCGGGCGGCAAGATCTGCATGCAGATCCTCCACGCCGGGCGTTATGCCTACAGCCCGAAGCAGGTGGCACCGAGCGCAATCCAGGCGCCGATCAACCCGTTCAAGCCCAAAGAGCTGGACGAAGAAGGCATCGAAAAACAGATCAATGATTTCGTCACCTGCTCGGTGCTGGCCCAGGTCGCCGAGTACGACGGCGTGGAAATCATGGGTTCGGAAGGCTACTTCATCAACCAGTTCCTCGCCGCCCACACCAACCACCGCACCGACCGTTGGGGTGGCAGCTACGAAAACCGCATGCGTCTGCCGGTGGAAATCGTGCGCCGGGTGCGCGAAGCCGTAGGCCCGAATTTCATCATCATCTTCCGCCTGTCGATGCTCGACCTGGTGGAAGGCGGCAGCACCTGGGAAGAAATCGTGCAGTTGGCCAAGGCCATCGAGCAGGCCGGTGCAACCATCATCAACACCGGCATCGGCTGGCACGAAGCGCGGATCCCGACCATCGCCACCAAGGTGCCGCGTGGCGCGTTCAGCAAGGTCACCGCGAAGTTGCGCGGTGCGGTGCAGATTCCATTGATCACCACCAACCGGATCAACACCCCGGAAATCGCCGAGCAGATTTTGGCCGAAGGCGATGCCGACATGGTCTCGATGGCTCGCCCATTCCTCGCCGACCCGGACTTCGTCAACAAGGCTGCCGAAGGCCGCGCCGATGAGATCAACACCTGCATCGGCTGCAACCAGGCCTGCCTGGACCACACCTTCGGCGGCAAGCTGACCACCTGCCTGGTCAACCCGCGTGCGTGCTACGAGACCGAGCTCAACTACCTGCCGGTCAAGCAGATCAAGAAAATCGCCGTGGTCGGTGCCGGTCCTGCGGGCCTGGCGGCCGCCACCGTCGCCGCCGAGCGTGGGCATCAGGTGACGCTGTTCGATTCGGCCAGCGAGATCGGCGGCCAGTTCAACATCGCCAAGCGTGTGCCGGGCAAGGAAGAGTTCTTCGAGACCCTGCGCTACTTCAAGCGCAAGTTGCAGACCACTCACGTCGAACTGTGCCTGAACACCCGGGTCGACGTTGAGCAGCTTGTTGCGGGCGGTTATGACGAGATCATCCTCGCGACCGGCATCGCGCCGCGTATTCCGGCGATTCCCGGTGTTGAAAACGCCAAGGTATTAAGCTACCTCGACGTGATCCTGGAGCGTAAGCCGGTGGGCCATCGCGTGGCGGTGATCGGTGCCGGCGGTATCGGTTTTGACGTCTCGGAATTCCTCGTGCACCAGGGCGTGTCCACCAGCCTGGACCGCGAGGCGTTCTGGAAAGAGTGGGGCATCGACACCCACCTGGAAGCCCGCGGCGGTGTGGCCGGGATCAAGCCCGAGCGCCATGCGCCGGCGCGTGAAGTGTTCCTGTTGCAGCGCAAGACCTCCAAGGTCGGTGACGGCCTGGGCAAGACCACCGGCTGGATCCACCGCACCGGCTTGAAGAACAAGCAGGTGCAGATGCTCAACAGCGTCGAGTACCTGAAGATCGACGATGAGGGCCTGCACATCCGCATCGGCGCCGAGGGTGAACCGAAGGTGCTGGCGGTGGACAACATCGTGATCTGCGCCGGGCAGGACCCGCTGCGGGAATTGCAGGATGGCCTGGTGGCGGCCGGGCAGAACGTGCACCTGATCGGCGGTGCGGACGTGGCGGCCGAGCTGGATGCCAAGCGCGCCATCAACCAGGGTTCGCGCCTGGCGGCCGAGCTGTAAACACGTAAAAGGGGCGGTGGTAGACTACCGCCCCTTTTCTTGTGCAGAACCGCCCTCATGGGTCCTTTCGACTGGCTCCCCCACGCGCCCCTTGAACCCCTGAAGCTTGACTGGATGGGGCCGGTGGAAGTCGCCGTGCTGCGCCTGGATCGCATCGACCCGCTGATCAGCGGCAACAAGTGGTTCAAGCTCACCGAGCACCTGGCGCAAGGCCGGGCGGCGGGCGCCAGCGGGATCATCAGCCTGGGCGGCGCTTACTCCAATCACCTGCATGCACTGGCGGCGGCCGGGAAACGCTTCGGCTTTCCTACCGTTGGGTTGTTGCGTGGCCATCCGCAAGACACTCCCACGGTGCTCGACCTCAAGGCCTTCGGCATGCAACTGCATTGGCTGGGGTATGGCGGCTATCGCGCGCGCAACGAGCCGGACTTCTGGCTGCCCTGGCGCGAGCAGTATCCGCACCTGCACCCGGTACCTGAAGGCGGCGGGGGCCTGGCGGGCGCGTTGGGTTGCGGGGTTTTGGTGAATCAGGCGCAGGCGCAATTAAACGGCCTGGGCTGGACGGACTATCACGGTTGGTGGCTGGCGGCAGGCACCGGTACTACATTGGCGGGATTGGTGCTGGCGGAGGCGGGCGCGCATCCGGTATATGGCGCCCTGGCGGTGCCCGACGACCACGGGGTGGCGCAACAGGTGCAGGCGCTTGTGCAGCAGGGTTATGAATTGCTGGAGGCCAGCCGGGGCGGCTTTGCCAAGGTTGATCCGGAGTTGCTGGCCTTTATCGACGCTACCGTGCAAGCCTGTGGCCTGGCGCTGGAGCCGCTGTATACCGGCAAGGCGTTATTGTCGTTGAAACAACAGATTGAAGCCGGGAGATTTTCCCCCGGCACCCGCCTGATCTTCGTCCACACCGGTGGCCTGCAGGGCCGCCGGGGTTTCCCTGTTGCACCCGGTTAATGTAGGAGCTGGCTTGCCTGCGATGCAGACACCGCGGTGTATCAGTGGCACCGAGGTGATGCTATCGCAGGCAAGCCAGCTCCCACACAAGCCAGCTGCCACATTCAATCCGTGGGCTCACTGAATGCTCCCTCTCTTGCCGGGCATCATCCGCAACGCAGTGTTGTCGCGCATCACATAGTGATGGGCCAACCCGGCCAACGCATGCAGCCCGATCAGCCAGTAGCCGATCTTGCCGAACAGCACGTGCCAGCTTTCAATTTCCTTGGCCAACGCCTTGTTTTCGGCAATCAGCGGCGGCAACTCGATGCCGTAGAACATCACCGAATGCCCCTCGGCGCTGACGATCAGCCAGCCGGCGATGGGCATACCGATCATCAAGGCGTACAGCGCCATGTGCATCAGGGTAGCGAGGAGGGTTTGCCATTGCGGCGGGGCCGGTACGATCTTCGGTGCCACGCCCAGGCTGCGGGCGAACAACCGTAGCCACACCAGCACAAACACCGTCAGGCCGAACATGAAGTGCATTTCCACGATCAACGTACGTGCGCCGCTGCCTTTGGGAAACTGCCCGCGTAACTCAATGCAGGCGTAGACCACCGCCAGCAGCACCACCATCAGCCAGTGCAACGCAATCGACATGGTGCTGTAACGCGTATCGGAATTTTTCCAGGGCATCGCTTTCTTCCTCACTCATCAGGGCAAACCTCCGTTCTTTGCGACGGAGTCCTTTCAATGTAAGCCTGTTTTACGAGGTTTGCCCGTGAGAGGAGGGTGTATAGGCGATCTTTTGATCTCGATCAGTTGCCCTGCGGCATTTCACCCCGTGCCAGGCGCTGGTTGATGTCGGCGATCACCGCAGGCAGGTCGGTGATGGTGTCGATCATGTAGTGTGGGCGCGAGCCTTCGAACATGGCCTGGATACGCGTGCGTTCGCTGGCGAGTGTGCCGGCGTCGAGGGCGCGGAACTGCTCGTAGGTCAGGCCCAGGGCGTTGCCCGAGCAGGTCAGCGCCACGGTCCACATCCCCGCGCGACGGCCTTCGAGGATGCCCGGCACGGTGTCGTCGATCTTCACGCAGGCCGCTACGTCATCGATCCCGAGGGCGATCACGTTGGCCAGGGCCTGGGCCGGCCATGGTCGGCCGTTGGGTACTTCGTCGGTGGCGACCACGTGGTCGGCGATATAGCCATTGGTGGCAGCCAGTTCGACAACCTTGTCCATCACCTGCTTGGGGTAGCCGGAGCACGAACCGATCTTGATCCCTTGCTGGCGCAGGTTGGCGATAGTGTCCAGGGCACCGGGGATCAATGCCGAGTGCTCGGCGATCTTCTCGATCTGCAGCGGCATGAAGCGCTGGTAGATGGCGGTCACATCATCGTCAGTCGGTGTGCGGCCGAAGGCCTTGCGGTAACGCTCGGCCACCTGCGGCTGGTCGCACAGGGTGCGGATGTGGTCCCACTTGCCCATGCCCATCGGGCCACGGGCTTCCTCGATGGAGACCTGCACGTCGAACTCGGCGAAGGCTTCGACAAATATCTGCGTGGGCGCGAACGAGCCGAAATCGACCACGGTGCCGGCCCAGTCGAGGATCGCGGCTTGAAGCTGGGTTGGGTTTGCGTAGTTCATGGTTCAGATCCTGTGAGTAGTGGGCAGTCAGATGTCGAGCACGTTCATTTCTTGCAGCACCTCGGCTACCGCCGCGACCGCGGCTTGCATCTCGGCCTGGTTCACATGGCCGATGCAGCCTACGCGGAAGGTTTCCACCTGGGTCAATTTGCCGGGATAAAGGATGAAGCCCTTGGCCTTGACCCGTTCGTAGAACTCCTTGAACTGGTAGCGCGGATCTTTCGGCGCGTGGAAGGTAACGATGATCGGCGCCTGGATCGCGGCGGGCAGGAAGCTGCGCAGGCCCAGTTCGGCCATGCCGTCCAGCAATGCCTGGCAGTTGTCGGCGTAGCGCTGGTGCCGGGCGGGCAGGCCGCCTTCTTCTTTGTATTGCAGCAGCGCTTCGTGCAGCGCCGCCACCACGTGGGTCGGCGGTGTGAAGCGCCATTGGCCGGTCTTGGCCATGTAGCTGTGCTGGTCGAAAAGGTCCATCGCCAGGGAGTGGCAGTTGCCTTGGGCTGCAGCCAGCGCCTGCTTTTCAGCGAACACAAAACCCATCCCCGGTACGCCTTCCAGGCACTTGCCGGAGGCGGCGATCAGCGCGTCGAACGGCACCTCGCGGGCGTCGATCGGCAGCGCGCCGAAGGAGCTCATGGCGTCGATAATCAGGCGCTTGCCGTGGCGGGCGATGACCTGGGCGATCTCGGGCAACGGGTTGAGAATCCCGGTGCTGGTTTCGCAATGGATCAGTGCGACGTGGGTGATGCCCCTGTCGGCGTGCAACAGGCGGTCGACGTCGGCGGCGGTGGTGGGTTCGTCCTCGGCAGTTTCAAAGGTACTGAACTCGCGGCCGAGCACTTCGCAAATCTTCGCCAGGCGCTTGCCGTAGGCGCCGTTGATCAGCACCAGCACCTTGCCGTCCCGTGGCACGAGGGTGCCGATGGCCGCTTCCACGGCAAAGGTGCCGCTGCCTTGCAATGGCACGCAATGGTGGCTGGCGGTGCCGTTGACGATCACCAGCAGTTGCTCGCAAAGACTGGCGGTCAGTTGATTGAAGCGGTCATCCCATGAACCCCAGTCGACCATCATGGCCTGGCGGGTGCGGGCCGAGGTGGTCAAGGGCCCCGGGGTCAGCAGGATCGGCGCGGCAGTGCTCATTCGTGTGTCCTCGCAAAACATTGGGATGAAGTTACGGCGCCTAAATTGCAGTTTGGCTTGTCATCAATCAAATTGTTTGTTGTTATGCGAGCTATCAGTGAGGCCGATAGCTATGAACCTGTTTCAACTGCGTGCGTTTGATGCGGTGGCCCGCGAGGGCAGTTTTACCCGGGCGGCCGAGCGCCTGTTCATCAGCCAGCCGGCGGTGACCGGGCATATCAAGGCGCTGGAGGAGCACTACCAGATCGCGCTGCTGCGGCGTACCGCGCGGCGGGTGGAGTTGACCGAGGAGGGCACCAAACTCGCGGCGATCACCCGGGCGATCTTCGGCCTGGTGGAAGAGGCGCAGACGTTGCTGGAGGCCAACCGGCAATTACTTACCGGGCGCCTGGAAGTGGCGGCGGACGGGCCGCACATGGTCATGCCGATGCTGGCCAGCCTACGGCAGCGGTATCCGGGGATTACTGTCAATTTGCGCCTGGGCAATGCGCAGGAAACCCTCGCGGCGCTGTTGTCGGAGCGGGCTGACGTGGCGGTGTTGACCGAGGTGGAGCCGCGCAAGGGCCTGCACTTGCAGCCGTTGATCGAGTCACGGATTTGCGCGTTGGTGCCTGCGGGGCATCCGTGGCTGGCGGAGCCTGCGGGGATTCGGCTGGAGCAATTGGATCAGGTGATCATGGTGTTGCGTGAACCCAGCTCGATCACGCGGCGGACCTTTGACGATGCCTGCGCCCAGGCCGGCGTGCAGCCCCGGGTGTTGCTGGAACTGGACAGCCGTGAGGCGGTGACGGAAGCGGTGGCGGCCGAGTTGGGGGTTGGGGTGGTGTCGTCGATGGAAGTCAGCCGGGATCCGCGGGTGCACGCGATTCCGATCCAGGGCGAGGGGCTGGTGAACCGGCATGTGATCGGGTGCATGGAGCGGCGGCGGGAGTTGCGGTTGATTCAGGCGTTTTTCGAGTTGGCGCCTTAGAGGGTGTTGGCTTGAGATCTAGTTGGCCCCTTCGCGAGCAAGCCCGCTCCCACATTCGACCGCGTTCCATCGGTAGAACTCGGTCAACTGTGGGAGCGGGCTTGCTCGCGAAGGGGCCCTCAACTTCACCGCAAACTTTCCCGCACAATCTCCAGAAACGTCGCCACCACCCGCCGCGAACTCTGCTCCTTCAAGCACACCAGTGTTTCCTTCATCCGCTGCGTACAGTCACGGATCGGCATCGCATACACCCGCGAATCTGCGCCAAACTCCGCAGCCGACACCACGCCCACGCCAATCCCCACCACCACCGCCTCCCGCGCGGCTTCGCGGCCTTCCACCTGGATCGCCGGGCGAATGCGCAGCCCGGCCTGGTGCATTTCCTGCTCCAGGGTCTGGCGGGTCACCGAGCCGATTTCCCGCAACACCAGCGGCGTATCGTCCAGGTCCGCCAGGCAGATCGACTCGCGGCCCGCCCACGGGTGGTTGCGGGCGACAAACGCGAGCAATTGGTCATCGGGCAGCGGCAGTGACAGCAGCCGCTCGTCGTCCACATCGCGCCCCAGCAGCGCGAGGTCGGCCTGGTAGTTGTACAGGCGAAACAGTGATTCATCGGTGTTGCCGGTTTCGATCTTCACGCTGATGCCCGGGTACAACTGGCAGAAGCGCGCAATCTGCGGCAGCACATGCACCGGGGCGTCCACCGCGAGTGTCAGGGTGCCGGTTTGCAAGGCGCGGGAATCCTGCAACAGCTCTTCGGCTTCCGCCGCGACGGCAAACAGACGCTGGGTGATGCTCAACAGGCGCTCGCCGAGGTCGGTCAAGCGCACCGAACGTTTGTTGCGATGAAACAGCAGCACGCCGAAACGTTCCTCAAGCTTGCGCACCTGGTCGGAAATGGCCGGCTGGCTGAGGAACAAGCGTTCGGCGGCGTGGGTAAAACTGCCGTGTACGGCCACCGCATGGAAGGCTTTGAGTTGCGCGTGAGACACCGACATCGCGAATCCTCTTACAAGCTCAGCTTATATTTGAAATACGATAAATCGATTTTACCTATTAGTCAGCCATTGCTTTGATAGCCCCAGTCGCCGTAGGTCGAGTCCTACACCTTCGGCGGCCATGGGTCTTCTGCGTGCTCACCAGCGGGACTCATCTGACCAATACCGCGCCCCTCCAAGCGCCGGTACTGCAGTGCTCAACAATAAAAATACAGGCGTTTGCTTTTCATTCTGCCGGCACACTCACACCCGAGGTCAGAACCACCATGAATACTCCCTTGAGTCACATCAAGCGTTGGCGCGTGCAGATTTTCGCCATCACCTGGCTGGCGTACGCGGCCTTCTATTTCACCCGCAAGGCTTTTTCGGTGGCCAAGCTGGGGATCGTCGACGACCCGAGTTTCCCGCTGGACAAGATGATGATGGCCAACCTGGATGGCATCTACCTGGCGGCCTACGCCGTTGGCCAATTCACCTGGGGCATGCTCGCCGACCGTTTCGGGCCGCGTGTGGTGGTACTCGGCGGGTTGGTGATTTCAGCCGCCGCCGCCCTGGTGATGGGCACGTTTGCCACGTTACCGATCTTTGTCACGTGCATGTTGATCCAGGGCCTGGCCCAGTCCACCGGCTGGTCCGGGCTGTGCAAGAACCTTGGCAGTTTCTTCCCGGCGCAGCAGCGTGGCCGGGTGCTGGGTTTATGGAGCTCGTGCTACGCCTTTGGTGGCCTGGTGGCGTCGCCGTTTGCCGGATGGTGGGCGTATACGCTGATCGGCACCTGGCATGCGGCATTTATCTCCAGTGCGGCTGTGGTCTTCGTGGTCGCGGTGCTGTTTTTCATTTTCCAGCGCAACACGCCACAGGATGTGGGGTTACCGGCAGTGGAACCGGAACCGGAACAGACTGCCGCCGAGAAGAACGCCAGTGTGCTGGAGCCGCTGCGGGCCATCTTGCGCAACCGTACTGTGTTGACCCTGGGGCTGGCGTACTTTCTGTTGAAACCGGCGCGTTACGCGATCCTGTTGTGGGGGCCGGTGATTGTGTATGAGCAGATGCCGTCGGTGGGCAAGGTCGGCGCGGCGATTGTGCCGACGGCGTTCGAGCTGGCGGGGTTGCTGGGGCCGATCATGATCGGCATGGCGTCCGACAAACTGTTCGGCGCCCGGCGCATGCCGGCCTGTGTCCTCAGCCTGCTGGCGCTGACCGTGGCCCTGGCGTTGTTCATGGGCGCCTTGCACACCGGCAGTGTGGCGCTGGTGATGGCGCTGCTGTTTGTGATGGGCCTGACCCTGTACGGGCCGGACTCGATGATCAGCAGCACCGCCGCCATCGACTTCGGCACCGCCAAGGCCGGCGCGACGGCGGCGGGGTTCGTCAACGGCTGCGGTTCGGTGGGGGCGATCCTTGGCGGCTTGCTGCCGGGCTACTTCGACACCGTCACGGTGTTTATCGTGTTTGCCGGTGCCGCGCTGTTTTCCTCCCTGGTGTTGATGCCGTACTGGAACGCCAGGCCGGCGGTGCTGGCGCAGGTGGGTGACTTCGTGCCCGACCGTGAACGCGCCATCAATCCCTTGCGGACCTGAGGGGCATGGCCGGTTTTTTGGTGGATTAGAGTGTTTCAGCGCTATAAACTCTGCCCCCAAAGCGCCGGCCAGTAGACGTTTCGGCGCGATGGACAGAAGAGAGTGAGTCATGGGCGCACAGTGGAAAGTCAAACATAAAGAAGCGGCATCCAATGCCAAGGGCAAGATCTTCGGCAAGCTGGTGAAAGAGATCACCATTGCCGCCCGCAACGGTGCCGACACCGCCACCAACGCACACTTGCGCCTGGTGGTGGAGCAGGCCAAAAAGGCCTCGATGCCCAAGGAAACCCTGGAACGCGCGATCAAGAAAGGCGCCGGTCTGCTCGGTGAGACCGTGCAATACCACCGCGTAACCTACGAAGGTTTTGCCCCGCACCAGGTGCCGCTGATCGTTGAATGCGTGACCGACAACATCAACCGCACCGTGGCGGAAATCCGCGTGGCGTTCCGCAAGGGCCAACTCGGCGCTTCCGGCTCCGTGGCCTGGGACTTCAACCATGTGGGCCTGATCGAAGCCTCGCCGGACAGCCCGGAAGCCGATCCGGAAATGGCCGCGATTGAGGCCGGTGCCCAGGATTTCGAGGAAGGCGAAGAAGAAGGCACGACCTTGTTCATCACCGAGACCACCGACCTGGATGCCGTGCAGAAAGCCTTGCCGGAGCAGGGTTTCACCGTGCTGTCGGCCAAGCTCGGCTACATCGCGAAGAACCCGGTGAGCGGTTTGAGCGATGAGCAGATGGCCGAAGTCGAAGCCTTCCTGGAAGGCCTGGACAACCATGATGACGTGCAGGACATGTTCGTCGGGTTGGCGGGTTGATTCTGATTTGATGTGAACCCG
>NZ_JACAPM010000053.1:0-22340 GCF_013385695.1 Pseudomonas sp. D8002 | reverse complement strand
CCCGCTCCCACATTGGGTTTAGTGGAGTTTGGAAGACTGCAACAAGCTTGTGATTTCCTCGAACCCGGGCCGGGCCAGCACCTCCGGCTGGCAGCAGTTGTCCCGCAAGGCTTCCAGTGCCACGCGCTGTTGCTCGTTCAACCCCGCATCAATCCTTTCCAGCAATTCCCCCAGCAACACCCCGAACGCCCTGACTTCGATGCGCTGCAACGCGCGGGTTTCCTGGCTGTCGACCGTGGCGTGAAACGACGCTGCACCAAAGTCCCCAAGCAGACATTCACCGGCTTCATTCCACAGAATGTTGTGGCCGTACAGATCACCGTGGGTGATGCCTTGCGCGTGCAGGTGCGCCGCCACCGAAGCGATGCCCCGGGCCATGCGCAGCGCCACATCCGCGCTGAAACGGGTGGTGGGCTCGTAGATATCCCGGGTGCACGACGCCAGGCTCGGCAGCGCCGCAAGGTTGCGATAGTTCGGTTCGATCAGTTGCATCACCAGTGCCGCCTGGCCTTGGGGATGCTCGACGACCCGGCCTTCCACCTTGATCAAATTGGCATGCAATCCGGCGGCAATGCAGGCATGCATTTCGTGCAACGGCGAGCCGTCGCTGGTGATGCTGCCTTTGTACAGTTTGACCGCAACCGCCTTGGCCGGCCCGCCTGGCGGGGTCCAGGACGCCTTGCGGATGATGCCGGAGGCGCCTTCGCCCAACACTTCGCCCAGCACCAGCTCTGACCAGGGAATATTCGGCGTCGCGTCATGGCGGGCCTCTTCCACGGCCATCTCTACCGGATTACCGGCGTAGGCCAGCCAAGTCAGGCTCGGCAAGGCCAGCAACCAGTCCGGCAGGCGGGTCATGCGGTTGGAGGCGATGCGGATCAGTTCGAGGTTTTTGCACTGGGCGAGGCTTTGCGGCAACTGCTCCAAGTGGTTACCGGCCAGCATCAGTTTTTGCAGCAAAGGCCGTTCACCCAGTTCGTCCGGCAATTGGCTGATGTGGTTATCGGTGAGGATCAGCCAGCGCAGCAAGGGTGGCAGCGACGTCGCCGGGACACTGCTGATCTGGTTCGACTTGAAGCCGATCATGCTCAACTGCGCGCACTGGCCCAGGCATTGCGGCAGTTCGGTAAAGGCGTTTTCCGAACAGAACAGCACGCGCAAATGGGGCAGGCGGTGCAGGTCATCCGGCAGGCTGCTCAGGGCATTGCCGGTCAGGTTGAGGATTTCCAGGGAGTCGGCCAGGTCGAAGATTTCCCGGGGGAACTCGGTCAGCCCACAGCGCAGGTCCAGGCGTTTGATACCGGCCAGTTGGCCGGCCTTGAGTTGGGCAAGGGTATCCATGAACGGCGCGTCACTCGGCAATAGGGGCGTGAATGGCGCTCATGATAGCGGGTTGCGGCCCGATCTTCTGCAACTGCCCCAGGCGGCTGGCGGTGCGCGCCAAATCGATGGCCTGGCCGCTCAGGGATTGCTCCAGCGGCTGCTCGCCGATCAGCACCAATTGCTTGTCCTGGTCGTAGAGCACGTCCACCAGGTTGATGAACCGTTGCTGGGCGGCAATCGGACAGTCCGCCAGGTGCGGCAGGCCGTCGATGATCCAGCGTTCATAGTCGCGGCACAGCTGCAGGTAGTCCATGACGGCGGTCGGTTGTTCGCACAGGTCGCTGAAGGTGAAGGCAATGCTGCGGTCCTGGTGCCAGCGGGCAGTCAATTGCCGGGCTCCGACGGTCAGGCTGACCGGGGCCTGATCCGCTGACGGCAGGCCCAGGGCTTGGCGTTGCGCGGCAGTCCCCGGCCACACGAACTGGCCAGCGCTGAACCGCTGATCGCCATGGGCCTGGGCCAGGCTGCGAAAATCCTGGGGGGCGCTGACTTCCATGACGTCCATGCGCGCGCTGATCAGCTCGATCACCGGCTTGAACCGCTGATGGTACAAGGGGTTCGGCAGCAACCCGGCGGGCGGATAATTGGAGGTTACCAGCACCCAGACTCCGCGCCGGAACAGGGCCTTGAACAGGCGGCTGATCAGCATCGCATCGCCGATATCATGTACGTGAAACTCGTCGAAGCACAGCACGCGGCAGCCATCGAGCAACTCATCCAGGGTCACGGCCAAGGCATCGCGCTGCTGGCGATGGGCAAACATTCCCTGGTGCAGACGGGCGAAAAAGTCGTGGAAGTGCACGCGCTGTTTCTCGGCAATCGGCAACGCCTGGAAAAAGCCGTCCAGCAACCAGCTCTTGCCCCGGCCGACGGCGCCGTGCAGGTACAGGCTGCGGGTAGGGCGCCCGGCCAGCAGATGGTCGGTTTGCCGGGCCATGGTCTCGATCACCTGTTGCTGGCTTGGGCTGAGGGTATAGCCCTGTTGCAGGGCCTTGCCCTGGAAGAATGCGCTGATTCCGGGGGCGGCGGTGGTCGCCGCGGGTTTACCCAGCAACCGTTTGAGCAGGGGCGGTAAAGCAGCCAATGTCAGTCACTCTGTGTTTCGGTGGTCGCTCACTTTAGAGCGCCGGTTGCGGTTTGACCAATAGAGAAGCACGGCGCGAGCTATCTGGAAAAGGCATGGGTCAATGGATCCAAAACACCGACCTGACTGGCGGATTCCCTTCAAGTGACTAACCTCATACACAGCAGTCACCCCTGTATAAGGATTTGGGGCAGTGAAGGGACACGCAGTCTTGGCAATCATGAGCGCGATGCTCTGCAACACGGTTTATGGTGCACAGCTCCAGGTTGAGGTGCGTATCGACGTGCAGCGGGGGTGCCAGTTGGTCGGCACCACGCGTGAAGCAGGGATCGAGCAGCTCGGCGTACTGGATTTCGGCAGCGGCTCCCGGCTGGATGACCCGGCAGGCCCGTTGAGTGCAGCCTTGATCAGCCAGCGCCAGCCACGCCTGGAGTGCAACCCGGATACGCCTTATCAGATGCGTGTCGACGGCGGCCTGCATGGCGGCGCCGGCGAAGTACGTTACCTGGGCGCTGCTGCCCCCTCGATCAAACCCATTCCCTATCGAATTTATGCCGATGCCGCACGCCGCATCCCCTTGGCCGTGGACGTGCCGGTGAGCGGCCGCGTGCCCGACTCCGGCACGGTGGACTTGCCACTTTACGGACGCATCGAGCCGCTCAAGGAAATCCCGGCGGTGGGGCGTTATTCCGACCTGCTCAAAGTGACGGTGACATGGTAAGCCGCGCCCTGGCCTGCATCGCGCTGGGCGGCCTGTTGCTGCTGGCCGAGGACGCCCAGGCGGCGGTGGCCGGGCAGATTCATGCACGGCTGGTGATCACCGCCAGTTGCCAGGTAAGCAAGGGCACCGAAAGCGCGCCGGTGAGCCCGGATGGCGGCTCGGCCTTGCTGGATTTCGGCAGCCACGGACCCACTTGGGACAAGGGCCTGGGTGCCGGCATCAGTGATGGCGACAAGGCCGCGCTCGCGGTGTCCTGCAACCCGTCGGTGGTGAGCAGTTTCACCGTGACCATCGACGGCGGCGCCCACGGCGACGGCGTCACCCGGCGCTTGAGCAATGGCCGGCAAACCATACCGTATCGGCTGTCGGCCGATCCTGCGGGCCGAAGCACCTACAGCATCGGCCAGCAACGCAATTTCGTCGTGACCCAGGGCGCACAGGTACCGATCCCGGTATTCGGCTCGGTGGTGGCGAATACCAGGGCCCTACCGGCCGGCATCTACACAGACACCCTGACGGTGACTCTGGATTGGTAACTCATGAGGATGGACATCATGCATGCACTTGTATCTAAAGCAGTTCTCCCATTGGTCGCACTGGCCTGGGTATCGGCTGCCCAGGCGGCCACGACGGTCACCGGGCAGATCAGCTCCACGCTGATCCTGACCAACAGTTGCCTGGTCAACGGCGTGGGCGGCACCACCGGTTTGAACTTCGGTACGATCAATTTCGGTACCACCAACAGCCAGTTCACCACGCAGTCCGGCCAGGTGCTGGGTGGCGGTGGAGGCGCGTTGTCGATCCAGTGTTCCTCGGGCACCTCGCCGGTGATCACCGTGGGCGCGGGCTCCCATGACGGCCAGTCCACGGGCGGCACCCGGGCGCTGTACGACGGCGTGGCCAACTATGTGCCGTATGACTTCTACACCGACACCGGGCATTCGACGCTCCTGGCGATCAACGGAACCATCAACGTAGGCGCGAGCACGGGCGTTGCGCAAACCGTGAACATCTACGGCCAGGCCGTGGGCAAGGCAGGTCTGCCGGCGGGTACCTACACCGACACGGTGTCCGTGCAATTGACGTTCTAGTGCCATGAAGCGGGCCTGCTGGGCGACGCTGGCGGTCATCACGGGTTGGGGGATGCCGTTGTCGTTGCTGGCGGTGACCAGCCAGACGATCCAGGTCAGCGCGACGATTGCCGCAGGCTGCCTGGTGGTGGGCGGCGGCACGAACTACGGCAGCCTGGCGTTCGGCAGCTATTCGTCGTTGTCCACCAGCACGGTGTCGGTGGCGCTGAGCAGCGGGGTAACGCTGCAATGCACCCCGGGAGTCACCTTGAGCATGAGCGTCAACGGCGGCTTGTACAACGCCAGTGGCCGGCACATGCAACTCAATAGCGGCAGTGCTCAAGTGGCGTACCAGCTGTTTCAGGACGCGGCCCTGAGCCAGAGCCTGGGGATCAGTCAAAGCGTCAGCGTGGCCTACAGCAACGCAAACAATATAACCCTGCCGATTTACGGCCGGGTGGTGTTACCGGGTAATCAGCCTGGGGGGACGTACAGCGATGTGCTGCAGGTGCAGCTGTCCTGGTAAGGCGATTGGCATGAGGAGTGGAATCTATGTTTGCAGCTTCCCGGCGGTATTGGGTTGCGGGTTTTATCGGTCTGGTGGCGTTGGGCGGTGGGCAGGTCCAGGCTGCCAGTTCGGTGCTGATCTGGCCCATTGACCCGGTGCTGGAGGCCGATCAACAGGCCAGCGCCTTGTGGTTGGAGAACCGCGGTACAGAGACTGCCAACCTGCAGATCCGGGTATTTGCCTGGAGCCAGGGCGGGTTTGACGAGCAGTACCAGAACCAGCGCGACGTGATCGGCAGCCCGCCGGTGGCGAAGATCGAACCGGGGCAGAAGCAATTGGTGCGCCTGACCCGGACCCGGGAAGTGCCGCCGGGCCAGGAGTTGGCCTATCGGATCATCATCGACGAAATCCCCGCCGCCACCCCTGAAACCCCCGCAGCCGATGGCAAGACGGCCGCAGCCATCCGCTTTCAGATGCGTTATTCGGTGCCGTTGTTCGCCTACGGCGCAGGCCTGTGGAGCAAGGAAGACGCGACGCGCCAGCGCGACCCCAAGGGCGCGGGCAAGCCTGACCTGAGCTGGAAAAAAGTCACCGTCGGCGGGCGCAACTATGTGGAGATGCGCAACCAGGGCGCGGTGCACGCGCGGCTCACCGATGTGGCGTTCAAGCAGGGCGGGCAGACCCGGCCGCTGGTTGACGGCCTGCTCGGCTATGTACTGCCGGGCGCAACCATGCGCTGGCCGGTGCCACAAGGTGTCGCGGGCGATCAGCCGCTGCAGGTGCGAGTCAATGGCGCAACGCAACTGGAGAACCTTGCGCCGGGACGGTAACGCAATGGAATAGGGCATGGAGCAGCCCTTGGTCTTAACGGATGGAGATGTCCATTGATGGACACAAAGCCTTGGTGAGCCATGGTCAGGCTCGTAGTCGATGGCGATCGGTGTGGGTGGTGGGCGGCCTGGCGGGCCTGGTGCTTGCGCCGCTTGGCGTGGCCGCGCCGTTGCCGCCGCCGCCCAGCAACATGGAGGCTGTTGCCGATGCACAGTTGTTCCTCGAACTGGTGGTCAACCAGATGGACACTGGCCGGGTGGTGGCCGTGGATCAGCGCGCCGGCGGCCTGTTTGTGCCGGCGGCCACCTTGCGGGACGTGGGCATGAAGCTGCCGGCCGAGATCACCACCGAGGTCGCGCTGGACCACCTGCCGGGCCTGCACACCGATTACGACAGCCAGGGCCAGCGCCTCATGTTGACGGTACCGCCGGCGTGGTTGCCGGCGCAGTTCATCGGCAGCCGCAACAACTACCCGCGCGCCCAGGCACTCACCAGTTTTGGTGCGTTGCTCAACTATGACGCTTACCTGAACGACACCGATGACGCCGGCACATACCTGGGCATTTTCAACGAAGTGCGGCTGTTCGATACCTGGGGCACCTTGTCCAATACCGGCCAATACCGCACCACCTTTGGCGGCCAGGCCAGCGGCAGCACTTTGAACAATGGCTACCGGCGCTATGACACCACCTGGCGCTTTTCCGACGATGAGCGCCTGCTGACCTACGAGGCGGGCGACGTGATCAGCAGCGCATTGCCGTGGAGCAGTTCGGTACGCCTGGGCGGGGTGCAAGTGTCGCGGGATTTCGGCGTACGCCCGGACCTGGTGACTTACCCCTTGCCACAATTTGCCGGGGAGGCGGCGGTGCCGTCGTCGGTGGACCTGTTCATCAATGGCTACAAATCCAGCAGCGCAGATCTGCAGCCGGGCCCTTACACCTTGACCAACGTGCCGTTTATCAACGGCGCCGGCGAAGCGGTGGTGGTCACCACCGATGCCCTGGGCCGGCAGGTGTCGACCACCGTGCCGTTCTACGTCACCAGTACGTTGTTGCAAAAAGGCCTGTCGGATTTTTCCGTGGCGGCCGGTAATTTGCGCCGCGACTACACCATTCGGGATTTTGGCTACGGGCCGGGCGTGGCCAGCGGCACCTTTCGTTACGGGGTGTCGGACTACTTCACCCTGGAAAGCCATGCCGAAGCCTCAGGCGACCTGACCCTGGGCGGGCTCGGCGGCAACGTGCGGCTGGGCAACTTCGGGGTGCTCAATACCGCCCTCAGCCAAAGCCAGTTTGATGGCGAGACCGGCCAGCAACTGAGCTTCGGTTATCAATACAGCAACCAGCGCTACAGCCTGTCATACCAGCGAGTAGAACGCCGCGACCAATACGCCGACCTGACCCTGGTCGACACGCCTTATGCGAGCCTCAGCAAGCGCAGCGAGCAGGTGACCCTGAGCCTGAACCTCAACGATTTCGGCAGCATCGGTGCCGGCTATTTCGATGTGCAGGCAGCCGATGACTCCCGCACCCGGCTGATGAACCTCACCTGGAGCAAGCAGTTGTGGCGCAACACCAGTTTCTACCTGTCGGCCAACCGCGAGGTCGGTGACAGCAACTGGGCCATGCAGGCGCAACTGGTGATCCCGTTCGACATCTATGGCAGCCTGGCCTTGAGCAACGAGCGCAGCCAGGCCGGCGAGAGTCGCCAGCGGGTCAACTACAGCCGGGCGGTGCCGTCCGAAGGCGGCGTGGGCTACAACCTGGGGTATGCCAGTGGCGACGGCCCCGCCTATCGCCAGGCCGACCTGACCTGGCGCATGCAGTCGGTGCAATTGCAGGCGGGCGTCTATGGCAGCAGCGACGCCGAGACCCGCTGGGCGGATGCCAGCGGTTCGTTGGTGTGGATGGACAAGCAAGTGTTCGCGGCTAATCGGGTGAATGACGCGTTTGTGGTGGTGAGCACCGATGGTTATGCCGGGGTGCCGGTGCTTTACGAAAACCAGCTAGTGGGTGAAACCGATCGCAACGGGCATCTGCTGGTGCCGTGGAGCAGCGCTTATTACCGCGGCAAATATGAAATCGACCCGCTGAACCTGCCGGTCACCGTGCAGACGCCGAATGTCGAGCAGCGGGTGGCGGTGCGTCGCGGCAGCGGCTATTTGCTGGAATTCCCGGTGCGCCGGGTGATCGCGGCCAGTATCACCCTGGTGGATGCCCAGCATCAGGAACTGCCTCTGGGCAGCCAGGTGCGTCACGAGCAAACCGGCGCGCGGGCGGTGGTGGGTTGGGACGGCCTGGTGTACCTGGAGAACCTGGCGGCCCACAACACCTTGCAAGTCACTGTGGGTGAGGGCCGTACCTGCCAGGCAACGTTCGATCTGGATATCAACGAAGCACAGGTGCCGCTGATCGGGCCACTGGTTTGCCAATGAGATAAGGAGTGTGGGTGTGCGGGGCAAGGAATGCATAGTGGGGCTGCTGGTGCTGGCGGGGCTGGGCTTTTCGACACAGGTGATGGCCGCGTGCTCGGTGCCGGGAACCACCTCGCCGGCCGGCTTTGGCTCGATCAGTTCGATGACGGTGCGCACCGCTCCCCAGACCAGTTCCACCACCAATGCCGGCTTGAATTGTGGGGCCACGCTGATCTCGTTGCTGGCAGCCAATGATCACTTCTATGCAACCATCACGTCGGCCACCAGCGGCATGGTCGGCCCCACTGGGGATATCATCAGCTATACGATCTACGGCAGTAACAGCACCAGTTATCCGATCACCCGTGGAACCCAATTCGATTTCGGTGCCACCGGCATCGCCCAAAGCCTGGGGCTGGTATCCGGGCCGGGCACGAAAACCGTGCCGCTTTATCTGAGTTCCATCATCGGCAGCAATGTGGCGGCCGGCCTTTATACTGAGACACTAAGCATTGCCTGGACCTGGAATTATTGCTCGGTCCTCGGTGTGGGTTCTCTCTGTGTCATACGGGACACCGGCAGTGGCACGGCTTCTCTGACCGTCAGCATGACCGTGGCTAACGACTGCACAATCTCTGCACCCAACATCGCCTTCGGCAGTGCGCCGGTAGTCAGTGGTTTTTCCAGCGTGAACGGGCAGGCCACCATTGCCTGCACCAAGGGCAGCGCCTACACCGTGGGCATCAGCGATGGCCAGAACCCGGTGAGTGTGGGTGGGCAGCGGCGGATGGTTTCTGGCAGCAATTTCCTGAATTACGACATTTTCAAAAGCGCCACCACCACCCGCTGGGGCAGCGTGAGCACCGCCCGGCGCGCCAGCTCAACGGCTGAGGTGAATCCCGGGAATGGCTTGGGTACCGGTAGCCAGGTGTTCAACTACAACGCCGCGATCTATACCAACCAGACAACACCGCCGGCCGGCACCTACGTCGATAACGTGGTGCTGGATGTGGCCTTCTAGAACCGCATCGTCTGCTTGAGCATCTGCGTGGTCGACGGGTCTTGCGGGCTGACCATCGCATAGTTGTAGCCCGCGCCCGACCAGTATTCGGCCTGCAGCCCGTCGGCACTGCGGCTGCCACGGGGCAGGAATTTGTTTTCCGGGCCTGGCGGACGGATATAGAAACTGATGCGTCGCCCTTGGGGGTCTTCATACAGCACCATGGCCGCCGCGCCTTGTTCGGTACTGAGCAGGCGCCCGCTGACCGCCTTGAACCCGGCCTGGCTCAGGTCCGGCAGGCGGTAGGCCTGGTTGAAATAACGGTCGAGCCAGCCTTGCATGTCGCCACCGCTTTGCACGTGGTAGTCGGCGGGCAGGATGCCGTCCTGGGCAAACAGGCGGTAGGCCTGCATCGCGTCGCTCATGGGCGCCATGCTCTCGAGCAGCGTGGCCTGGCGGGCCTGCCAGCCGCCGAGGCCGCCGACACTGACGGCAATCAACAGCATGGCGGCGGTTGCGAGATGGCGGCGTGACTGGCGCTTGACCCGCTGGCGAATCAGGGCGGGGTCCAGCTCGGGGTTGGCGGGTTGTTGCAGTGCGCCGCTCAACGATGCCCTCAGGTGCTGCGCGTCCTGTTGCCAGGCGTGCACCTGGGCGGCGACGTCCGGGTGGGCCGCCAGCCAGGTTTCGAGCTGGCGGCGGTCGGCGTCCAGGAGCTGGTGATCGACGTAGGCATGCAAATCGCGTTCGCTGGGAGGCAGGCTGATCATTTGAGTATCCGCAGGGCAGGGCTGGTGATTTCGCCGTCGCTGAGCTGGCGCAGGGCCTGGCGCGCGCGCGACAGGCGAGACATCACGGTGCCCACGGGCACCTCGAGGATGTCGGCGACTTCTTTGTAGCTCAAGCCTTCCACCGAGACCCACAGCAGCAGGGCGCGCTGTTCGGTGTTCAATTTGTCGAAGGCTTGCAGGGTCGATTGCGCGATGACGGTGCGCTCGACCGACGGCTGCGAATCATCGCGGCCGGTGAAAAACTCCAGCATGCGTGTGTACCGCCGGGAGCGCCGATGGGCGTCGAGGAACTGCCGGTAGAGGATCGAGAACAGCCAGGCGCGCAAGTCGCCTTCGAGGCGTTTGTCGGCCCAACTGATGATCGCGCGCTCAAGGCTCGCCTGCACCAGGTCGTCGGCGCTGCTGGTGTTACGCGTCAGGGACACGGCAAAACGCCGCAACCTGGGGATGAGTTCACGTAACTGTTCGTCGAGTTCGTGCATGGGATTCTGGCTAGTCACTACGCTGGGACTAGGAAGACGTCCGGCGTTGAAGGTTATTCCAGGCCAATAAAAATAAACAGCAGGCCAGGGAATAGAGTGCGCTGGCGTTCGT
This sequence comes from Pseudomonas sp. D8002, assembly GCF_013385695.1. Lineage (NCBI taxonomy): Bacteria > Pseudomonadati > Pseudomonadota > Gammaproteobacteria > Pseudomonadales > Pseudomonadaceae > Pseudomonas > Pseudomonas sp. D8002. The sequence goes on along the minus strand of NZ_JACAPM010000053.1, from coordinate 11,945 downwards.
CCCAAGTGTTCCGACCTTATGTTTCACCCACTCAAGGCCTTGGGCCCTGGAGTTATTTCATGGTAGATCACTCATCACCGCCCCGTCCGCCGCTGAGCACCGCAAGCCTGATAATTCGGTTGGCCAGCATCGGCGTGGTGGTTGCCGTCGTGGCCGGGGCGTTTGCCTACGTTAACGGAAGCCTCGACCCACAACGGTTGCGCCCCAAAACCCTGGTCAATGCCTTGGAAACCAACAACGGCTTGCACCCTGGCTACCGGCGTAACCATGCCAAGGGCGTGTGCGTGGCCGGTTATTTCGAGAGCAGCCCCGAAGCGCGCCAGTACTCCAGTGCCCAGGTATTCAGCGAGGCGCGCACCCCGGTTATCGGGCGTTTTGCGCTGCCCAGCGGCAACCCGTATGCGCCGGACAGCAGCGTGCCGATCCGCAGTTTTGCCTTGCAGTTCAACTTGGTCAACGGCCAGCAATGGCGCACCGGGATGAACAGCATGCCGGTGTTCCCGGTGGGCACGCCCGAGGCCTTCTTCGAGATGCTCAAGGCCGGCGCACCTGACCCGGCCACCGGCAAGCCGAACCCGGCAGGCATGCCGGCGTTCTTCGCGGCGCACCCCGAGACCGCGCCGTTCCTGGCCTGGGTCAAGACCGCCAAGCCGTCTGCCAGCTATGCCACTGAAACCTATAACGGCATCAACGCGTTTTACCTGGTAAACGCCAGCGGCCAACGCCAGGCCGTGCGCTGGGGCGTCGTACCGCAAAGCCAGGATGCTGCGGGGGCCACGGCGCCCGCCGGCAGCGACTTCCTCGAAAAAGACCTGGCCCAGCGCCTGGTGGCCGGGCCGTTGCGCTGGCAGTTGAACCTCACCCTGGCCAACCCGGGCGACCCGGTGGATGACGCCAGCAAGACCTGGACCGGTGAGCACAAGGTGCTGAATGCCGGGACCCTGGTGCTGGAAAGCAGCCAGCCGCAAATGGACGGTGATTGCCGTGACATCAACTTTGATCCACTGGTGCTGCCGAGCGGTATCGAAGCCTCGAATGACCCATTGCTGGCCGCCCGTTCGGCGGCGTACGCCAGTTCCTACCTGCGTCGCACCAGCGAAGTCAGCCAGCTGCACAGCGCCCCTCAGGAGTCGAAGCCATGAATGCCCAACCCCGGTTTTTCGCCCCGCTGGCGCGGCTGCTGCATTGGCTGATGGCGTTGATGATCATCGCCATGCTGTTTATCGGCGCGGGCATGGTGGCCTCGGTTTCCGAACGCCATGAGTGGCTGATCCACCTGCACAAGCCGCTGGGCATTGCGATCCTGGCGCTGGTGATCGTGCGCCTGGTGGTGCGTTTTTCCACGCGCCAGCCGCCGCTGCCTGCCGACTTGCCGCTGTGGCAAGTGCTGGCGGCCAAGGCCTCCCACGTGGTGCTGTATGCGTTGATGCTGGTGTTGCCGCTGCTGGGCTGGGCGATGATTTCAGCGGCCGGCGACCCGGTGATGCTCAGCAGTTCGGTGCAGTTGCCGGCGCTGGTGGGGGCGAATGCGCCGTTGTTTGCCGTGTTGCGCAAGGCTCACGGTTACCTGGCGTATTTGCTGTTTCTGACGGTGTTGTTGCACCTGGCGGCGGCGCTGTTCCACGGTTTGATCCGGCGTGACGGTGTGTTGCAAAGCATGACCGGCAGCAAGGACTGAAGCCTTCCCCGGCGACGGTTGCTGTGAGGCAGCCGTCGCCGGGATCGTGGATGTTTAGCGCAATACGCCGACGATATCCGCCACGCTGCTCAACACATCCTTGCCCAACTGCATCGAGCGTTTGCCCGACCAGCCAGTGTGCGGGTTGGGCGCGTCGTCGTTGTCCTTGAAGGGCATTTCCAGGGTCAGGGACAGGCAATCGAACTTCTCGCCGACGCTGTTGCACGCCAGGGTCATATTGGCTTCGCCCGGCAGGTCGCGGGTGTAGCCATGCGCGGTCTGAAAATCCCGGGTGAGGTTGCTCAGGTGGCTGCGGAAGTGTTTTTCCAACTGCTCGATACGTGGCGTGTAGCCCGGGTTGCCTTCACAACCGGCGGTGAACACATAGGGGATTTCCTCGTCGCCGTGGATATCCAGGAACAGGTCAACGCCGTACTTTTCCATTTGTTGCTGGACGAACAGTACTTCGGGGCTGATCTCCTGGCTCGCACTCTGCCAGGCGCGGTTGAGGTCCTGGCCCATGGCGTTGGTGCGCAGATGCCCATGGAACGCGCCATCGGGGTTCATGTTCGGTACCAGGTACAGGTCGGCGGCGGCCAGGAGCTTTTTCAGCTCGGCGTCACCGTCCTGTTGCAGGCGCTCGATGATGCCTTCCATAAACCATTCGCCCATGTGCTCGCCGGGATGCTGCTGGGCGATGATCCAGACCTTGCGCTTGTTGGCCTCGCCCTTGCCACGGCGCAGCAGTTGGATATCACGGCCTTCGACACTTTTGCCGGTGGCCAGCAATTGCGTGCCGGCGCGGTTCAGCGCCTGGTCGATCAGCCAGTCGTGGCGTTCGCGGCTGTAGGGTTCGAAGTAAGCGAACCAGGCCTGTTTTTCACGGGTTTCGAGGGTGATGTGCAGCGTTTCGCCATCAAAGCGGGTGGGCACCCGGAACCAGTTGATATGGTCGTAGGACGCCACGGCGTTGTAGCCGCTCCAGGCGTGCTTGTAAGACGAGTGGCCGGCATTGCTCAGGCGGAAGGTGTGGGTGTGACCCACGTGCATGCCTTCGGCCTTGAAGTGGAACCACTGGAAGTGCTGGCTGCGCGTATCGGGCTTTATCGCCAGCAGCAACTGGTGAGCATCACTGGCGTCGAGCACCTGGATATTGCCACTGTCGAAGTCGGTGCTGATCTTGATGGAGGTCAAGGCCACGGTCATAGTCTGGTTGCCTGAATATGAGTGTTGTGGCGGGCATTTTACACCGGAGCGGGGCAAAGCCTGGATGCAATTTTTGCGGGTGAAGAGGGGGGCGTCGTCCATGACGCCGCCGCAGCTTAGAATCTATGAGATTGATTCTCAAGTGCTATTTTTGAAAGAACCGGCCTAGAGCGCTCGATCGACTTTCTTTTGGCGATGGTCTTTTGCTACCATGCGCGCCATCAAGCAACACACAGTCTTCATTAGCCTGAAGTCACGCCAGGGAAAAACTGGCAAAAAAAAGACCCGGCCAAAGAGCCGGGTCAAAAACCGTGATTAGCCTGATGAGGAGATATTCCAAGAGTCCGACCTAAGGTCTCTTGGTCTATCGACTGATCTCGCGATCAGCTAGGTCCAATAATAATCATTATCATTTGCAAGTCAAATGTTTTTATCCCTCGGATAGAAATATTTTTCCCGCGTGCCTGTTACAGGCTGGCCGGCTGTTCGGCACCCCTCGCCGAAAGCCGCAGTGACCGCTCCACCATCACCTTCGCCATATCGATCAAATAGACCACTGAAAACGCCAGGTCCCGGCTATTGCCGTGGGCGCTGTTTGCCGATTCGTACGCAGTGGCCGCGGCGCTGCGCAGCAGGTCGGAGGCGTGGACCAGGGCCTCCTCGTCGCTGATGCCGGGCTTGACCTCGAACAACGTGTCGTCAACGGAGGGCGGTGCGGCATCCTCTTTCAGGTAATAGTCCAGCGCGCGTTGGGCGGCGCCACTGCTGCGCAGGAACAGCCGTTCGTCTTCATCGCAGGTGTCGGGCAGGGTATACGGGGTGGTCGTCATAAGGGCAGTGCTCTGTGTGGGTGTCGAAAGCCTGCAATCGATATTAGTACTAATCGTATTTATGGCGTTTTATTGATTACTACAAACTGTTTATTGTCGTGGTGAGTACACAACGTATTGTCAGGGCCCATGGATAAATGGATAGCGTTGGTCAAGGCCAACATGAAAGACCGCAAGGTCACGCAGGACCAACTGGCGTCGCGCCTGGGCATGTCTCAGGGCGGGGTCGGCCACTGGCTGAACAAGCGTCGGGTGCCGAGCCTTGCCGATATGAACCGGGTGATGCAGGAGCTTGGCCTGGATGGGCTCGAGGTCGCGCTGGTGGTTCGCGAAAAAGCGCTCGCGGCGGTTGCCGAGGAACTGCAGCCGGCGCCGCACTACAACCCGAATTACCGTTACCCGGTGAGCGAAGGGAAGGGAGGCTACCCATTGCAGGAAGAACCTCGGCCGTACGGCGTTACTCGTTTTCAGATGAGCGACTATCACGCCCATGGCAAGGCGTTCTGGATGCGCGTGACTGGCGACGCCATGACCGCCCCCAGCGGCTTGAGTATCAATGAAGGCACGATGATTCTGGTGGACCCGGCCATCCAGCCCGAGCCCGGCAAACTGGTGGTGGCCCAATGGGCATTTGATTCCCAGGCGATCTTGCGCAAATGGGTCAGGCAGAGCGGCCAGCTTTACCTGGTGCCGCTCAACCCTACATACCCGAAGATGCTGTTCAGTGAAGAGTGCCGGATCATCGGCGTGGTGGCGCAGGCGGTCACGAGGTTTTAACTCGCGGCTTCCAGCTCCACCAGTGCGCTGCCTTCACCGACCATTTCGCCTTCCTGGCAGTACAGCGCCTTGACCACGCCGGCATGGGGCGCGCGAATGCTGTGTTCCATCTTCATGGCCTCCAGCACCACCAACTGCGTACCGGCTTCAACGGTTTGCCCGACTTCCACCAGCACTCGCACGATGCTGCCGTTCATCGGTGCGGTCAGGCCGCCCTGATGGGACTGGCTGGCGTCGACGGCGGCAATCGGGTCGAACAGGCTGACACTGTGCACCTCGCCGTCCCAGCGCAAAAACACACTGCCGCCCTCGCGTACCGCCAGATGGGAGCGGCGCACGCCGTGCTGGTCGATCAGCAATTGTTCGCCGTGCAACTGGGGCGGGTTGACGCCGGCTTGCAGCATTACCAGGCGATCCTGGCCGTTGCAGCTCAGGTGCAGGGAAACCTCGCCCGGCAAGCCTGCGCGAAAACCTCGGGTGTCGGCCCAGGGCGAACGGGTGTCAGTGCTCGGTTGGGTCTGCATGAACGCCTGGCCGGCGGCCTGCCAGAATGCCTCACTCAATTCGCCAGGCGCCGGCAGCAGCTCATCCTGATAACGCGGGATAAACCCGGTATCGAGCTCGGCAGCGGCAAACGCCGGATGGCCGATAATGCGCCGCAAGAAGCCCAGGTTGGTCTTCAGTCCACCCACGGCAAATTCATCGAGCATGCCCAGCAGCCGCAGGCGCGCCTGTTCGCGGTCCTCGCCCCAGGCAATCAGCTTGCCCAGCATCGGGTCGTAGAACGGTGACACGTTGTCGCCTTGTTCGACGCCGCTGTCTACCCGGCGCCCGGGCCCTGGCGTGGATTCGCGGTACAGCGCCAGGTGCCCGGTGGCCGGTAGAAAATCGTTGGCCGGGTCCTCGGCGTACAGGCGCACTTCAATCGCATGCCCCAGCAGTGGCACCTGCTCCTGAGTCATCGGCAGCGGCTCGCCCTGGGCCACGCGGATCTGCCAGGCCACCAGGTCCAGGCCGGTGATGGCCTCGGTCACCGGGTGCTCCACCTGCAGCCGGGTGTTCATCTCCATGAAGAAAAACTCGCCCCGGGCGTCCAGCAGAAACTCCACGGTGCCCGCGCCCACGTAGCCGATGGCCTGGGCCGCACGCACGGCCGCTTCGCCCATGGCCTTGCGCTGCTCGGCACTCAGGCCCGGCGCCGGGGCTTCTTCGACGACTTTTTGATGGCGGCGCTGGATCGAGCAATCGCGCTCATTGAGGTACAGGCAGTGACCGTGCTGGTCGGCGAACACCTGGATCTCCACGTGACGCGGCTTGAGCAAATACTTTTCCACCAGCATCTGCGCATTGCCAAACGAGGACAGTGCTTCACGCTGTGCCGAGGCCAATGCTTCGGCCAGTTGGCTGACGTCCTCGACCACCTTCATGCCCTTGCCGCCACCGCCTGCCGTTGCCTTGAGCAGCACCGGGTAACCGATACGCTCGGCTGCCTGGCGGAAGGTCTCCAGATCCTGGGCGTCGCCGTGGTAACCCGGCACCAACGGCACGCCGGCGGTTTCCATCAACGCCTTGGCGGCCGATTTGCTGCCCATGGCATCAATGGCCGAGGCGGGCGGGCCGAGGAAGATCAACCCGGCGGCTTCAATGGCGCGGGCAAACCCTGCGTTCTCCGAAAGAAACCCATAACCCGGGTGAATCGCCTGGGCGCCGCTGGCCTGGGCCGCGGCGATCAGTTTGTCGATTTGCAGGTAACTGTCGGCGGCCTTGCTGCCGCCCAGGTCCACACGAATATCAGCCTCGCGGGTGTGCCGCGCGTCACGGTCGGTGGCGCTGTGCACGGCCACGGTGGTCAGGCCCATGGCCTTGGCGGTGCGCATCACCCGACAGGCGATTTCGCCACGGTTGGCTACCAATACGGTAGTAAGCGTCTTCATGAACGCGGCTCCTGAGGCTGCCAGTTGGGCGCGCGTTTTTGCAGAAAGGCACGCAGGCCTTCCTGGCCTTCGGCGCTGACGCGGATCCGGGCGATGGAGTTCTCGCAGTAGCGACGCAACGCTGGCGTCAGGGCACCGTGGCCGACTTCCCGTAGCAGGTCCTTGCTGGCGCGCATGGCCGCCGGGCTGTTGAGCAGCAGATTGGCAATCCACAATTGGACTTGAACGTCCAACTCATCAGCGGGATAACTCTCCGCCAACAACCCGATTTCCCGCGCCCGCTGGCCGCCGAAGCGATCTGCCGTGAGGGCATAGCGTCGGGCAGCCCGCTCACCGATCGCCTGCACCACGAACGGGCTGATCACCGCCGGCGCCAGGCCAATGCGCACTTCCGACAGGCAGAACTGCGCATCGTCGGCGCCAATCGCCATGTCGCAGCAACTGATCAACCCCAGGGCACCACCGTAGGCCGCACCCTGGACTACCGCCAGCGTCGGGATCTTCAGCTTGGCGAGGTTGTACATCAGCTCCGCCAGTTCTCGGGCATCGTCCAGGTTGGTGTGGTAATCCAGTTCGGCCGACTGCTGCATCCAGGCCAGGTCGGCGCCGGCGCTGAAGTGTTTGCCGCGCCCGCGCAGTACCAGAAAGCGCAGGGCCGGATCGCCTTGCACCCGATCCAGGGCAATGATCAGTTCGCGGATCATTTCGGCATTGAACGCGTTGTTCTTGGCTTCACGACTGAGCCACAGCGTGGCAAAGCCACGGGGGTCGGTGATCAGTTCGAGGGTGTTGAAATCGCTCATGGGGTGCAGCTCCATTTACATGCGGAACACGCCGAAGCGGCTCGGCTCGATGGGGGCGTTCAGCGCGGCGGACAGGGCCAGGGCGAGCACGTCGCGGGTCTGCAGCGGGTCGATGACGCCGTCATCCCACAGCCGTGCGCTGGAGTAGTAGGGGTGGCCCTGGGTTTCGTACTGGTCGAGGATCGGCTGCTTGATCGCCGCTTCCTCATCGCTGCTGAAACCCTGGCCGGCGCGCTCGGCCTGCTCACGCTTGACCTGCACCAGCACGCCGGCGGCCTGTTCGGCGCCCATCACGCCGATGCGTGCGTTGGGCCACATCCACAAGAAGCGCGGGTCGTAGGCGCGTCCACACATGCCGTAGTTACCGGCGCCGAAGCTGCCGCCGATGATCACGGTGAACTTCGGCACCTTGGCACAGGCTACCGCTGTCACCAGTTTGGCGCCGTGCTTGGCGATGCCGCCGGCTTCGTATTTCTGGCCGACCATGAAGCCGGTGATGTTTTGCAGGAACAACAGCGGAATCCCGCGCTGGCAGGCCAGTTCGATAAAGTGCGCGCCTTTTTGCGCGGCCTCGGCGAAGAGGATGCCGTTGTTGGCCAGGATCGCAATCGGATAGCCGTGCAGGTGCGCAAAGCCGCACACCAGAGTGGTGCCAAACAACGCCTTGAATTCATCGAACACCGAGCCGTCCACCAATCGCGCGATCACCTCGCGTACATCGAACGGTTGCTTGGCGTCGGCCGGAATCACGCCGTACAGCTCTTCGCTGCTATAAAGCGGCGCCAGCGGCGTGCGTTGTTGCAATTGCCCCAGCTTGCGCCAGTTGAGGTTGGCCACACTGCGCCGAGCCAGGGCCAGCGCATGTTCGTCGCTGTCGGCATAGTGGTCGGCCACCCCGGAAATCTTGCAGTGCACATCGGCACCGCCCAGGTCTTCGGCGCTGACCACTTCTCCGGTCGCCGCCTTCACCAGCGGCGGGCCGGCGAGGAAGATGGTGGCTTGCTGGCGGACCATGATTGCTTCGTCCGCCATCGCCGGCACATAGGCACCACCGGCAGTGCAGGAGCCCATCACCACCGCGATCTGCGGGATGCCCTGGGCGCTCATGTTCGCCTGGTTGAAGAAGATTCGTCCGAAGTGCTCGCGGTCCGGGAACACTTCATCCTGACGCGGCAGGTTGGCGCCGCCGGAGTCCACCAGGTAGATGCACGGCAGGCGGTTCTGCTCGGCGATGGTCTGGGCGCGCAGGTGTTTCTTGACGGTCAGCGGGTAGTACGAGCCGCCTTTCACCGTGGCGTCGTTGGCGACGATCATGCATTCGACGCCTTCCACCCGGCCAATCCCGGCAATCACCCCGGCAGCGGGCACGTCTTCGCCGTACACCTGATAAGCCGCCAGCTGGCTGAGTTCAAGGAACGGCGAGCCAGGGTCGAGCAAGCGATTGATCCGCTCGCGGGGCAACAGCTTGCCCCGCGACGTATGCCGCTCCTGGGCCTTGGCGCCGCCGCCTTGCTGCACCTGGGCGAGCAGGGTATGCAGGGCGTCGACCTGTTGGAGCATCGCTACGCTGTTGGCGGCGAATTCCGCCGAGCGCGGGTTGAGCTGGGTGTGCAGGGTAGCCATGGTGCGCGCTCCGTTCAGCGGGTTTCGTTAAACAGTTCGCGACCGATCAACATGCGCCGGATTTCACTGGTGCCGGCACCGATTTCATACAGCTTGGCGTCACGCAATAGACGGCCCGCCGGGAATTCATTGATATAGCCATTGCCGCCGAGAATCTGGATCGCGTCGAGGGCCATCTGGGTAGCGCGTTCGGCGCTGTAGAGGATCACGCCGGCGGCGTCCTTGCGCGTGGTTTCGCCGCGCTCGCAGGCCTGGGCCACGGCGTACAGGTAGGCGCGGCTGGCGTTGAGCTGGGTGTACATGTCGGCGACCTTGCCCTGGATCAGCTGGAACTCGCCGATGCTCTGGCCGAACTGCTTGCGGTCATGGATGTAGGGCACGATCAGGTCCATGCAGGCCTGCATGATCCCGGTCGGGCCGCCGGACAGCACAACGCGTTCGTAATCGAGGCCGCTCATCAGCACTTTCACGCCGCCATTGAGTGCGCCGAGGATGTTTTCTTCCGGCACTTCGACGTCATCGAAAAACAACTCGCAGGTGTTGGAGCCGCGCATGCCGAGCTTGTCGAACTTGTTGCTGCGGCTGAAGCCCTTCGAGTCGCGCTCGACGATAAACGCGGTGATGCCGTGGGCACCCTTTTCCAGGTCGGTCTTGGCGTAGATCACGTAGGTATTGGCATCAGGGCCGTTGGTGATCCAGGTCTTGCTGCCGTTGAGCACATACACACTGCCGCGTTTATCGGCGCGCAGCTTCATGGAGACCACGTCGGAGCCCGCGTTCGGCTCGCTCATGGCGAGTGCGCCGATGTGTTCGCCGCTGATCAGCTTGGGCAGGTATTTGAGTTTTTGCTCATGGGTGCCGTTGCGGTTGATCTGGTTGACGCAGAGGTTGGAGTGCGCGCCGTAGGACAACGCCACCGAAGCCGAACCCCGGCTGATTTCTTCCATGGCCACCACGTGGGCCAGGTAGCCCAGGCCGGCGCCGCCGTATTCTTCCGGCACGGTGATGCCCAGCAGGCCCATATCGCCGAACTTGCGCCACATATCGGCGGGGAACAGGTTGTCGATATCGATCTGCGCAGCGCGCGGCGCCAGTTCCTTGGCCACGAAGGATTGCACCTGGTCGCGCAGCATGTCGATGGTTTCACCGAGGGCGAAGTTCAGGGAGGGGTAACTCATGGACGGGCACCTTCTAGCGTTGTTTTTGTATGGTCAATACGCCGGGGAGGGCGATCACCTTTACGTTAACGTAAACTTGCGTTGCGGGCCTGTCAATCGTAGTTTACGTTTACGTCAACCTACAAAAAAGACAACAGGGGTCGTTATGGATCAATCGAATCAGAGCTACAGCCGCGGCTGTCAGGACAAGGCCTTGCTGGCCATGACTATCGGCCAGGCCTTTGATCAAACGGTTTCGCGCTACTCCGACGGCGAAGCCTTGGTCGTGGGCCATCAACAGCGTCGCTTCACCTGGCGGCAACTGGCAGAGACGGTTGACTTGCATGCACGTGCGTTCCTGGCCTTGGGGATGCAGGCCGGCGACCGCTTGGGCATCTGGGCCCCCAACTGCGCCGAGTGGTGCATCAGCCAGGTCGCCAGCGCCAAAATCGGCGTGATTTTGGTCAATATCAACCCGGCGTATCGCAGCAGTGAATTGGAGTACGTACTCAAGCAATCCGGTTGCCAGTGGTTGGTGTGCGCCGGGTCGTTCAAGACCTCCGATTACCACGGCATGTTGCAGGAGCTTCAACCTGACCTGCGCGGCATCATCAGCCTTGATCCCAGCCCGCCCCCGGGGTTTACGCCCTGGTCGCAATTGGCGGCCCTCGGGGCAGGCGTCCCGCCCGAGCAATTGCAGATCCGCCAGGCCGGCCTGCACTTCGATCAACCCGTCAATATCCAGTACACCTCCGGCACCACCGGCTTCCCCAAGGGCGCCACCCTCAGTCACCACAACATCCTCAATAACGGCTACATGGTTGGCGAAAGCCTGGGCCTGACGGCGCAAGATCGCCTGGTGATCCCGGTGCCGCTGTATCACTGCTTTGGCATGGTGATGGGTAACCTGGGCTGCATCACCCATGGCACCACGATGATCTACCCGAGTGACGGTTTCGACCCATTGCTGACCCTGGCTGCCGTCGCCGAAGAACAGGCCACCGGGCTATACGGGGTGCCTACCATGTTTATCGCCATGCTTGATCACCCGCGCCGCGCCGAGTTCGACCTGTCGCGCCTGCGCACCGGGATCATGGCGGGCGCCACTTGTCCGATCGAGGTGATGCGCCGGGTTATCAGCGAGATGCACATGAGTGAGGTGCAGATTGCCTATGGCATGACGGAAACCAGCCCGGTGTCGTTGCAGACCGGGCCGGATGATGACCTTGAGCGGCGTGTTACGACGGTTGGCCGGACCCAGCCACAGCTGGAAAGCAAGATTATCGATGACGCCGGTAACACGGTTGCTCGGGGCCAGGTAGGGGAGCTGTGTACCCGGGGCTACAGCGTGATGCTCGGTTACTGGAATAATCCTGACAGCACTCGTGAGGCTATCGACGAGGCGGGCTGGATGCACACCGGCGACCTGGCGACCATGGATGAACATGGGTATGTGTGCATCGCCGGGCGTAACAAGGACATGATCATTCGTGGTGGCGAGAACGTTTACCCGCGGGAGTTGGAGGAGTTTTTCTTTACTCATCCGGCGGTGGCGGATGTGCAGGTGATCGGGATTCCGGATGAGCGCTATGGTGAGGCGATTGTGGCGTGGATCAAGTTTCATCCGGGGCATGTGGCCAATGAGCTTGAGCTGCAGACGTGGTGCAAGGGGCGGATTGCGCACTTCAAGATGCCCAAGCATTTCAAATTTGTGGATGAGTTTCCGATGACGGTGACGGGGAAGATCCAGAAGTTTCGGATGCGGGAAATTATGATTGAAGAGTTGAAGGGGGGGTGAGGGAGGGCGGGGTGTTTATCCGTTATTTAGGTAACGGCGGCTTATGGTTTCGCTCTTACAGCGAGTCACTTTGCAAAAAAGCGGCAAAGTAACCAAAGCGCTCTGCCCCGCCTGTCGGCGCCTCGCCTAGGCTCGGTGT
>NZ_JACAPM010000052.1:348-35135 GCF_013385695.1 Pseudomonas sp. D8002 | reverse complement strand
GGCACACCGAGCCTAGGCGAGGTGCCGAGTGGTGGGGCAAAAGCGGAACCAATACAAGCCATCACCTAAATAACGGATATCCCCCCAATCCGCGCCCGCGCCCGCAGCGCCTCCCCAGGCAACCCCAAAGCCTCATACACCACCACCAAAGCTCGATTCGTCGGCACATCCAGCCCGTCATACCGCCGGCGCAATTCCAGCGTCTGCTGCGCCCCAAGCCAATCCCCAACCCGCAACCGTGCGTCAAGCTCCACCTGCGCAAACAAATCCCGCTGCGCATGACTCCCGCCAATCTCATTCAGCCGCGGCAACGCTATCCCCAGCTGTTCCAACGCCCGCCGGGCATCCCCCCGGGCATGCGCCAACAACCCCTCAGCCAACGGCAACGTCACTTCCCGCCAAACCGGCCGCGCTTCCACACTGTGCCTGCGCAAAGCCGCCAACAACTGATCCGCCTCAGGCTTGCCCGCCCGGGCCAATCCATACAAATACTGCACACTCAAAAATGGCTGTACCGCATCCCCAACCCGACGCTGCAGGTAGGGCGCCAACGCCTGCCACCGCTCACCCACATCAATCCCGGCCAGCTCCAGCCGCGCCAGCAATGACACCGCGCCCACCTGATCCTGGGAGTACTCCGGCAAGATCCCCCACACATGCCGGTCATAAATCTCCAGCACCCGCTGATCCTCCCCGCGCCCCAGATAAAACAACGCGAGATGCCACCAGTTATGGGTGTACATGAACGAGTTAAGCCCGTCCCAGTGCTGCTTCACGCCCTCCAGAAACCCGATGCCTTCCTCGATACGCCCCTGGGTCAGCATCACATGGGCCAATGCGTGATGGGCCCATGGCTCGGACGCCTGCAACCGCAACGCTTCAAGCGCACTGGCCTCGGCTTCCTCCAGCAAATGACACTGCTCATACGCAAACGCCAGTAGCCCGTGACTGTGGGCGATATCCGGCGCGCCGGCGGTGGCTTTCAAACCGATCCGCAGCAGCGCCGGCCAGTTGCCCCGGTTGAATTCCAGGTACTGGTTGAGCTTGGCCGCAAGCAGGTCCCGCGGATAAAGATCCAGCAGATGCTCGCTGAGGCGCAGCACTTCATCCAGCTCGTCGTTGATCCAGGCTTGCAGCACTTGCAGATACACGAGCGCCCGTGGATGCCGGGAATTCACCGCCGCCGCCCGCTGACGGTACTTCTCGGCCAGCACAGGGCCCTCGGGCGACTCGATAAACATCAGCAGCAGGCCGGCAAATCCGTTGGCCAATGCTGAGTCGGGGTCGGCATCGGCGACCGCGAGGATGCCCTCGGCACGGGGCTGATAGCCGAGAAAACCGCCGACGAAATCATCCAGGCCCTGACGGGTGGCGGGGTTGCGGGTGTCGATGGGGTTGCCCAGGTAATCCAGTGACATGCGCTTCAAACTCATGGGTTCAGATAGCGGTTAGAAGGGCAAACCTTGTGCCAGTGATGGGGCCCTCAAACTTCAAACCTTACCGTAGCAGCTGCCGAGCCTTGTCGAGGCTGCGTTGGCGGCATACCTGACACACCGCAGACGCAGCCTCGCCAAGGCTCGGCAGCTGCTACGCACAACCATTCCTCAAGAGGGCGGGCTGTTGCTTTTTCCACACTCGTCCCGGCCACTGTGGTTTTTTCATCACTGCCAAGGCCTGTGATGCCCGCAAACGCGGCCCGTCGCCCCATGGCACAGCCCTTGCTAAATCCCTGACAAAACCTTAGCCAAGGAGTCTCCATGCGCCCTTTATCTTTTCGCCGTGTCCTTTCATACCTGGGACTTGGCGCCGTGCTGCTGGCCGGCACCGCTCAGGCGCAACCCCATGACGGCGGGGTGCTGAACCTGGTGGCCCAACCCGAACCGCCGTCGCTGATGCACGGCGTGGTCAGCCACGTGTCCACCCAGTACGTCAGCGGCAAGATCCTCCAGGGCCTGCTGACCTTCGACACCGACCTGAAACCCAAACCGGTATTGGCCAAGGCCTGGACCATTTCTCCCGATGGCCTGACCTACACCTTCGATTTGCAGGACAACGTGCGCTGGCATGACGGCCACGCGTTCACCGCCGATGACGTGGTGTTCAGCTTCCAGACCTTCTACCCCGAAGTGGACAAGCGTCTGGGCGGGGTCTTCACCGAGTACGTCGACAGCATCACCGCGAAGGGCCCGCTGCAGGTGGTGTTCCAGCTCAAGAAACCCTTCGCGCCGTTGCTCTCGGCCCTGGGCAGCGGGCTGCGGCCTGTGGTGCCCAAGCACCTCTACGAGAACACTGACTTTCGCAACAACCCCTATAACCTCAAGCCTGTCGGCACCGGCCCGTTTGTGTTTGTGGAGTGGAAACGCGGCGCCTATATCAAGCTGGCAAAGAACCCCGACTACTGGAAAAAGGGCCTGCCACACCTGGATGCGATCATCTTCCACGTGATCCCGGACGGCTCGTCCCGCGCTGCGGCGTTCGAGCGCAACGACGTGCAGGTGCTGCGCAGCGGTGATGCCGACTATTCCGACCTCAAGCGCCTGACCGCCTTGCCGGACGTGCAGTCGTCGGAAAAAGGCTGGGAGCTGTATTCCGGCCTGGCCTTCCTGCAGATCAATACGCGCAAGCCGCCGCTGAACAACCCCAAGGTGCGCCAGGCGATCCTGTATGCGCTGAACCGCCAGTTCATCGTCGACAACATCTTCTTCGGTTCGGGCAAGGTTGCCCCCGGCCAGTTCGTGTCCACCTCGCCGTACCACGACCCGCAATTGCCGCAGTACACCTATGACGTGAAAAAAGCCAAGGCGCTGATTGCCGAGTCCGGCGTGGACGTGGGCGCCGTGCGGATTCGCCTGCTCAACGGCGAGAAGGGCGGTGCCTGGGAGCGCCTGGCCGAATACACCAAGCAAGCCCTGCAGCCGCTGGGCTTCAAGGTACAAGTGGTGACGTCCGACGCCGCCACCTGGTTCCAGCGCGTCAGCGACTGGGACTTCGACCTGACCTACAACTTCATCTTCCAGATCGGCGACCCGTACCTGACCAACGCCTACCTGTACCGCTCCGACTACATCCTCAAGACTTCGCCGTTTGCCAACGTCAGCGGCTACAACAGCCCCGAGGCCGATGCCCTGTGGACTCAGGTCGCCAACACCCCGGAAGGCCCGGAACGCACCAGGCTCTATAGCCAGTTGGAAAACGTGCTGAACACCGACCTGCCGATCGCGCCGATCTTCGAAATGCGCTACCCGACACTGTTCCACAAAGAGGTGAAGAACCTGCTGCAAACCGCCACCAGCCTTAACGAAGACTACGAAAGCGTCTACCTCGACGCGCCTGCACCATGAACGGGTTGCTGTATTTCAGCGGTCGCCTGCTCAAGGCACTGTTGATGATTGTGGCGGTGCTGGTGCTGGGCTTTTTACTGATCCGCCTGGCGCCGGGTGACCCGGCGCTGCTGTTGGCCGGCGAGGCGGGGGTGGATGATGTGCAGTTCATCGAACACCTGCGCCAGACCATGGGCCTGGACAAGCCGTTGCTCACGCAGTTGCTGATCTACCTAGGCAATATCGCCCATCTGGACCTGGGTTATTCCTACCGCAACCAGACCTCGGTGTGGTCGCTGATTGCCGAGCGCTTGCCGGCAACACTGGCCCTGATGGGCTCGGCATTTTTGCTCTCGTCGGTGCTTGGCGTCACCCTGGGGACGTTGGCCGCCCGGGCCCGACAGAAGCGCCACTGGCTGGATGGCGTGATCTCCCACGGCGCTTTGCTGCTGTATGCGATGCCGCCATTCTGGCTGGCAATGCTGCTGATCCTGTTGTTCTCCGTCAGCCTCGATTGGTTGCCGGCGTTTGGCATGGAAACGGTGGCACAGGACTTTTCCCTGCTCGACCGGCTCAAGCACCTGCTGCTGCCGTGCGTGTCGTTGAGCGTGCTGTTCCTCGCCTTGTATATCCACCTGACCCGCGCCGCCGTGCTCGACGCCCTTGGCCAGGAATACGTGCGCACCGCCCACGCCAAGGGCCTGCACCCGCGGCGGATTTTGTACGTGCATGTGTTGCGCAATGCGCTGTTGCCGGTGGTGACCTTTGCCGGTTTGCAACTGGGCCAGTTGGCCAGCGGCGCGTTGCTGGTGGAGGTGGTGTATTCCTGGCCGGGGATTGGTCGCTTGATGTACGACTCGCTGGCCCAGCGTGACTACGGCGTGTTGATGGGCGGTTTCCTGGTGATCTCGATTCTGGTGGTGGGCTTTAACGTGTTGACCGATGTGATCTGTCGTTTTCTCGACCCGCGTATCGGTGCAGGAGTGCAAGGCTGATGCTGGTTTTCCGACGTTTTGTGCGCCAGCCTGCGGCGTTGATCGGTGCGCTGTTTTTGCTGCTGCTGACGCTGTTGGCGATCGCCGCCCCCTGGCTGACCAGCAGCTCGCCATGGGAGATGAACAGCCAGCCGATGCTCGCGCCATTCCACGACCCGGCCCATTGGCTGGGCAGTGACCTGCTCGGTCGCGACCTCGCCAGTGGCCTGCTGTACGGCGCGCGGGTGTCCCTGGCCGTGGGGGCGCTGGCCAGCCTGGCGACCCTGGTGGTGGGCCTGCTGGTCGGCGCGGTCGCCGGCTATTTCGGTGGCTGGCTCGATGGTGTGCTGATGCGCATTGCCGAGTTCTTCCAGATCATTCCGCAACTGGTACTGGCGGTGATCCTGGTGGCGATCCTTGAGCCGTCCCTGTTCTCCATCGTGCTGGCCATCGCACTCGTAGCGTGGCCGGCGGTGGCGCGGTTGGTGCGCAGTGAGTTCCTGACCCTGCGCCAGCGCGAATTCGTGCAGGCCGCGCGGGTGCTGGGGCAGTCGCCGCTGGGGATCATCGCCCAGCAGATCCTGCCCAACGCCCTGGCGCCGCTGCTGGTGACCATGACCTTTGTCATGGCCACGGCGATCCTCACCGAAGCGGCCCTGGCGTTTCTCGGCTTGAGCGACCCGGAAGCCATGAGCTGGGGCTACATGATCAATGCCTCCCGTGGCTTGCTGCGGGACGCCTGGTGGATGAGCTTTCTGCCGGGGTTGGCGATTGTGCTGTGCGTGCTGGCGGTCAATCGAGTCGGTGAAGGTTTGCGTGTGGCCTTTGAGCCCGGGAGGTCGCTATGACGTTGTTGAGTGTTGAACATTTGCGTATCGCCTTGCCGGCCGGTGCGGATCGCAGCCATGCGCTGTATGACCTGTCGCTGCAACTGAGCAGTGGCGAATGCTTGTGTGTGGTGGGTGAATCCGGTTCCGGCAAGTCAATGCTGGCCAAGGCTTTGCTGCGCCAGTTGCCGGACCCGCTGAAGGTGGAAAGCGGGCGCCTGGTGTTTCGCGACGAAGACCTGGCCGACCGCAGCGAAGAGGCCATGCGCCAACTGCGCGGGCGGGATATCAGCATGGTATTCCAGGAACCCATGAGCGCCCTCAACCCACTGTTGCGGGTGGGCGAACAGATCGATGAAACCCTGCGCGCCCATGGCGTGGCGGCAGCACGGGTGCGGCGTCAGCGGGTGGTGGATTTGCTCGGTTATGTCGGCTTGCCCGACCCTGAGCGCTTGCGACTGGCGTATCCGTTTGAACTGTCTGGCGGGCAGCGTCAGCGGGTGGTGATCGCCATGGCCCTGGCGTTTGATCCGGCGCTGTTGATTGCCGATGAGCCGACCTCGGCGCTGGACGTGACCACCCAGGCGCAGATTCTCGACCTGCTGCGCAAGATCCAGCAGGACAAGGGCATGGCACTGTTGTTTATCACCCACGACTTTGCCGTGGTCGAGGCGATTGCCGACCGGGTGCTGGTGCTTGAGAAGGGCCGGGTGGTGGAGCAGGGCACGGCCCCGGCGGTGTTGCGTGTGCCCCGGGAAGATTACACCCGGCAGTTGTTGGCGGCGGTGTCGGCGCAACCGCTGGTGCCACGTACGCAGGTGGCTGGCCCTGTGGTGCTGAAGGCCGAAGCGCTGGGCAAGGTGTTCCGCAGCCGCAGCGGTTGGTGGGGGCGGCGTACGACTCAGGCGTTGGATGCGGTTCAGCTGCAATTGCGTGAAGGCGAGACGTTGGGGATTGTGGGGGAGTCGGGGTCGGGCAAGTCGACCCTGGGTCGGTGCCTGGTGCGTTTGCTGCGTGCTGACAGCGGGCGGATCGAGTGGTTGGGGCGGGAGGTCGCGGGGTTGTCTGAAGGGCGGCTGCGAGCGTTGCGCAGTGATGTGCAGATGATTTTCCAGGATCCGTTTGCCTCGCTCAATCCGCGGCAGACGGTGGGGCAGATTGTTATGACTGGGCCTTTGGTGCAGGGGGTTTCCAAGGCGGATGCCGAGCGGCGGGCCCGTGAGTTGCTGGGGTTGGTGGGGTTGCCGGCAGCGGCGTTTGAGCGGTTTCCTCATGAATTTTCCGGGGGGCAACGGCAGCGCATCGGCATCGCCCGGGCGTTGGCGGTGGAGCCTAAGGTGTTGATCGCTGATGAGTGTGTATCGGCGCTTGATGCGCTGATCCAGGTGCAGATTCTGGAGTTGCTGGAGTCGCTGCAGCGGCGGTTCAGGTTGAGCATTGTGTTTATTACTCATGACTTGCGGGTGGCTGCGCGGTTGTGCGACCGGATTGCGGTGATGCGTCAGGGGAGGGTGGTGGAGCAGGGGGAGACGGCGGCGCTGTTTGCTGATGCGCGGCATCCTTATACGCGGGAGTTGTTGATGGCTGAGGCCATCTGACTTGGGGTGTTGGGGTTGGGGGCATATCCGTTATTCAGGTAACGACCACCTATGGTTTCGCTCTTACAGCGAGTCACGATGCAAAAGCGGCAAAGGCGACCTGAGTGTTAGAGCAAAAGCAGAGCCGCTTTATGTGGGAGCGGGCTTGCTCGCGAAGAACCTGAGAGCGCCGCGTTGAATCAGGATGTTCGCGTTATCGTTAACGACCTTCGCGAGCAAGCCCGCTCCCACATTTGGGTCGTGTCCGCCTTTGATTTTGCTGTTGCTTCACCACACTCAACCCTTTCACTTATTGAGAAACCTCCATGCCGACCTCTTTCACCGAACTGCCAGTGATCCAGGGCCAACAACTGGAAATCCGCCCCAACCGTCACCTGAGCATCACCCATCACGCGGGCACCACCCAACCCGACACGGTAGTGTTCTTCTGCCACGGCGCCGGCGGCAACAAGGACCAGTGGCGCCACCAATGGCAATCCCTGAAAACCCAAGGCTACAGTCTGGTCGCCTGGGACCTGCTCGGCCACGGCGCCAGCGCAAAACCCCGCAACCCCGAGGCCTACGCCTGGCCCGAACTGGTCGCCGACTACCTGGAAATCCTCAGGCGCTACGGCGGCTCCCGCAACCTCATCGTCGCCCACTCCTTCGGCACTGGCCTGACCCTGAGCGCCTTGCTGGCCAAACCCGCGATCCCCATCGAAGCCGTATTGCTGCTGGGCACCCGACTGCACAGCATCAGCCGGAGCGGCGGCCTGATGCGTCTACCCGCATGGCTCCTGGAATGGCTGCGCCCACTGCTGGCCAAAGGTTTCCGCCAGGCCGCATGGAACGCCAAGGCCGACCCCGCACTGGTCGCCTACGAAGAAAAACTCACCGAGCGCAACCCGCTGTACATGTTCAAGGCCCTGATGAAAAACGTCCAATGGCCAGACGCCAATGCACTGCTCACCCTGACCCTGCCTGTGAGTGTGCTGGCCGGCGACACCGACGGCCTGACCCCGGCCAGCGGCGGCGAAGCACTCGCCCGGCATTTGCCCAATGCCGAGTATCAGTTGTTGCCCGAATGCGGCCACCAACTCATGCTGGAAAAACCCGATGAGGTATTGGCCGCATTTCAGCGCCTGCTGTCAGCTCAGCGGGACGGCAGTTTCCAGCGCTCACGGTAGAGGTCGTACTGCGCCGCCGGCAGTTGCACCAGCACCGGGTTTTCTCGCGGGTTCAGCCAGGCAAACAACGCCTGGATATTTACCGGCTCCATCGCCGTGCAGCCCAATGTTCCCGAACTGACGCTGCGCCAGATATGCAGGAAAATACACGAGCCGCCGTTGGCCAAGGCCGGTGTGTTGTGCTCGACAAAAATCCCCTGGCGGTACAGCTGGTCCTTGCGCAGCATCCGCTCGGAACTGGTCCAGTCCTTGTTCACCGCCGAGCTGTCCACCAGGGTGTTGTAATGGCTGGACTGGCTGTCATCCACGCATTCGCGGGTGGCGGTACTGGCCGCGTAAGGCAAGCGGGTGTCAGCGGTGGGGGCGTAGCCGAAGGCACCGCCGAGTTTGAAGATGCCGGCCGGGGCCTTGCCATCGCCTTCATGCTTGAGGGGCTGCTGGTCGGGGGTGGGCGTCGTAAGGCCGGTGCCCCACGCCATGCCGTTTTTACCGACCACGATGGCAAAGGGTTCGCCGACTTTCTGAAAGCCTTGCCCGTGCCGCTCATAGCGTTGTGCGGTGCCCTGGAGGGCGTTCCAGCCCGGGGTGGTGACCACGATCAGTTGCCGGCTGGTCTCGGGGATTTGCGCGAGTGCCACGTTTGAAAGCAGCGTCAGCAGCGCCGCGCAGGTTTTGATGAGCGTGTTCAACGGCGTTCAGTCCTTGAAAAGAGGGAAACCTCAAACGCTAGTTTTTGCCCCGGGCTTTATCAAGCTGAAGCTGTGTTGTGATGTTACCGCAGCGGTTCGATAGGGAAGTCCATCGGCTCGGCCCGCACCGGATTGCGGCTGTAGGTGAAGTGCCACCATTCGCCGGCATAACCGGTAAAGCCTTCCTTGGCCATCGCAGCGCTCAACCGTTGGCGATTCTGGCGTGCCGCCTGGCTGATGTGGGGGCTGTTGGTGTGGGCCATTTCGTCGAAGCAATCAAAACCGGTGCCCATGTCCAGGCCGCCATCGGGCAAGCGTCGACCGTAATCGGCGGCGCAATCCACCGCCGCGGTGTCGGCGCTCCAGGCCTGGGCGGGCAGTGCATCGGGGCCGGTCAGGGTCACGTCCACTGCCGCGCCCCGGGAGTGGTTGGAAACCTTGGCCACGTAGCCCAGGCACCAGAAATCCTGCTTGTTCACCCGGGGGTAGAACTCGGCCTTGGCCGGATCCCCCGGCAGGCTGGCGAAGCGGCCCATGTTCGCCACGGCACGGCTGGGACGATAGCAGTCGAAGACCTTCAAGCCGTAACCCTGCCTGGCCAACTCGGCCTGGACCCGTACCAGTGCCTTTGCCGCGTCGGCAGACAGCACGCATTCGGCTGCGTTGTAGCCGTCCAGCGGCGCTCCGGTGAAGTTGTGGGGGCTGGCGTAGCGAATGTCCTGGGCGATGCTCGGGTCGAGGCTGCGCAGGTAAACCATGTTGGCCGGCATCGGCGTGTCTGCCGCTACCGGCGTGGCGAGCACTATCAGGCTCAGGGCGGCAAGGGAAAGGGAAGAGTAGGGCATGGCGGGCCGGGCTCGGACGGTGGCTTAAGCGCGCCACACTAGCAATGCCCGCCCCATGCCGCCAGTGCTACGGCGCGGCGTTGGGCACAAATGCCACGCTGCCACCGTCACGCTTGTGGAACAACCGTTCACCATTGTCCGGCTGGGTAGTGATGACCTGATGATCGTTGCCCAGGTAGGCCAGCGGCGTCGGGTCATCCTTGGTGGACTGCGCGACAATAATTGTGCGCTTGGGATCAAAGGTGCGGCCGCTGGTTTTTACCAGCCAGGCCATGAACGCCGCACTGTCGCCCTGGCGCGGGAAGTCCTGGGTTTCGGCAACGTAGTAGAACGGCGTCCCGTGATTTTGCAGGTACATCGGTACCTTGTTGTCGACTTCCACCATCACCATCTGCCACTCGTTCCATGGCGCGCTTTTCACTGCTTGCGCTTGAACGTCCTCGGCGAAACGGGTCACGCCGCCATTGCCATTGGTCCACGGATACACCACCCCGAGTACCAGCAGCATCACCCCGGCAGCGATGCCGAACCCACGGTACCAACCCCGGCCGACCGTGCCTTTGCGGGCGATACGCTCACTGACCCACCACGCCGCCAGCAACTGCGCGAACGGCACCAGCGGCAGCACGTAGTAACTGCGCCGGCTGCCACTGGCGGTGAAGAACACAAACAGCAGGCCCAGCCCCCACACCAGCCAGCGGGTGTTGGGCGGGGTGTCGCGCCAATGCCGCACGGCGAGCCACAGGCCCAGCACCCAGCACGGCGCCCAGGGCAAGGTGTAGGCCGGCAGGTAGATCAGGTAGGTGTAGATCGGACCCATATGGTCGAACGGGTCGAAGAAGCGCACCACGTTTTCCCGGAACACCAGTTCCAGGCCGCTTGCACCGTAGGTCGGTGCGCCGTAGAGGTGGGACAGCACAAACGGGATCGCGTAGAACGCCCCGGCAATGATCACGGCCAGCACCAGCCGCAGGTTGAGGTGGCGTTTGTAGCGCTGTTCGCTGAGCAAGTGCGGCAGCAACACCAGGCCCGGCAGTACAAAGCCGATCAAACCCTTGAACAGTGATGTCGCCGCCAGTAACAGGAAGAACACCGTGTAGCGCCCCAGCCGCGTATCGTCCGGCCCGCGCCAATACCACCAGACGGCGGCGAGCACGCCGCATACGGTCAGCACGTCCGCCGTGGCCACCCGGGCCCAGAAGAGGAAGTAGAAGGTGGTCGCGAGCATCCAGCCGGCAATCAGGCCGGTGCCTTTGCGGAACAGTTGCTCGCCGATCAGGTACACCAGCCAGATGCTCAGCCACGCCGAGATCACCGATGACAAGCGCAACGACCACGGTCCCAGGCCGCCCATCAGGTTGGCAAACCCGGTGATCAGCCAATACGACGGCAAGGGTTTGTCGTAGTACGGGGTGCCCTTGAGGTACGGGTCGAAGTAGTCGCCGCTTTGCAGCATCTGCAGGGTGATGTTCGCCCAGCGGGTTTCCGGGCCCCACAGGTCGCGGGCGCCCAGGCCCAGCAGCAGGATCAGGGCCGACACGCCCAGGAGCAGCAGCAGGGCGCCGCGTTCGGTTTTCCAGAAGTTCATGGAGCGGTTCCGATGTGGGATGAGTGTTGAATGGGGTCACCCCACATTAGGGCGCCTGTGTTACGGCAATTGCGGGTAGATGATGATCTCCAGGTCACCCTTGTAATAACGCTTGCCCCCCAACGGCAGCTGGCCGGCTTCGCGCATTTCGCTGGTGCTCCTGACCCGCATCAGCACGCCCACCGAACCTTGCTGGCGCGCCTGCTTGAGCCAGGCTTGAACGCTGTCCAGATCCACCTTGCGGTGCATCGAGTCGGCGTATTGCAGGCCGTAGCGTAGTTCGCCTTCAGTGTTGTAGAGCGTCACTTCGGGCCGGCGCAGGCGCCATGCCAGGGCCGACGCCGATTCCAGTTCGTTGCTCAGCAGCGCTTGGGTCTTTTGGAGCTCGTCCAGGTGCTGGAGCACGAACTGGTCAGGCATTTGGTTATCTTCGACCACCGCCGGCATGCCGGCGGGCAACAGCGCCACCAGCAGGCCAATGCCCAACGCCGGCATCGCCCACAGCGCCAGTGGGCGGAAGGCCTGAAGCAGGTTGGCGAGCATCCAGCCCATCAGCACGATGAACGTCAGGGACAGGTTGAACATCTCGCTGTGGCTGTTGCCGTACATCGGCCGGTCGATTTGCAGGTAGATCAGCGTCACCATCGCCGCGAGGCCGATGCCCAGGTTGAGCAGGCCATTGACGCGCAGCGTGCGGGTGCGGGCGTTGGCCAGCAGGTCGATCAACGCATGGCCCATCAGCAGCGCCAGCGGCAGCAGGCACGGCATGATGTAGGTCGGCAGCTTGCCGTTGCTCAGGCTGAAAAAGCCCAGGGGCAGCAGCAACCACAGCGCCAGGAAGACGATGGCCGGTTGGCGCTTTTCCTTCCAGGCCTTGCACAGTGTCGCCGGCAGCAGCGCCGCCCATGGCAGGCACGACACCACCATCAGCGGCAGGTAGAACCACCAGGGACGTGCATGCTGGGCATTGTCGGAGGCGAACCGGCGGATGTGCTCGTGCCAGAAGAAGAAACGCCAGTAGTCCGGTTCCTGCAGGTGGATCGTCAGCGCCCAGGGCAGGCACACCACGGCCGCCACCAGAATCGCCAGCGGCCCGTAGCGCAGCAGTTCCCCCAGGCGACGTTGCCAGAGCATGTAAGGCAGGGCGATCAGCACCGGCAGCAACCACGCCAGGAAACCCTTGGTCATGAAACCCATGCCGCAGGCCACACCCAACAACGTCCAGCTGGCGAGGCGGGCACGGGGGGTGGAGCTGTCGAGGGCAAACCACAGCGCCGCCAGGCTCAGGTTGACCCAAAAGGTGAATTGCGGATCCAGGTTGGAATAACCGGCTTGCCCGGCCACCAGGCCGAAACTCATGTAGAGCAGCGCGCAGGCGAAGCTCTTGCGCGGGTCGTTCCACAGCCGGCGGGCGATCAGGTAGGCGAGCACGACGCTCAGGCCGGTGGTCAGGGCGGAAGCGATGCGCACGCCGAACAGGTTTTCACCGAACAACGCCTGGCCCAGTGCAATGAGCCAGTAGCCGGCTGCGGGTTTTTCGAAATAGCGCACGCCCATGAAGTGCGGTGCCACCCAGTTGCCGCTCATGAGCATTTCCTGGCTGATCTGGGCGTAGCGGGTTTCGTCAGGGATCCATAGGCCATGCAGGCCCAGTGGCAGTAGATAGAACATCACGAATGCCAGTAGTAATACGGGCAATGGTTTAAGGCGGGTCATGAATATTGCACTCTCAAGCGGTATTGACGGTAGATCAGCGCGAGCGCTGGATCAGCCATGCGCGAGGGGTGGAGGGTGGTCTTGGTCGGGTAAAAATGCGGCACAGAAAGTTATTCCTTGAACAGTCTGTTAGTGGGGGGGGGGGGCGAAACTGAATATCCCTGTGCCCCAGTCAAGCTCGTTAAACGTGTGGCGTCCAATAAGTCATCGAAGGTCATCGTCATGTTGTTAACTTGTGAAAAGTTAGTGAGCTAATAAATTTTTGACAAAAATTCAATTAAAACCATAGACGATGCCACGGTCTGGCTGTCTTTTTGCTGAACGAACTTGAATGATTAAATGTTAAGAAGTGTTCTAAAGTTGTTTAAGCACGGCGGCCCAGTCCTTACTGTTCAAAATACCCAGCGCCTTGAACTTGCCATCGGGCAGCAGCTTTACAAACAATGCACTGCCGTATTCAGCATGGGCAGCGTGTGAGTAGCCCAATGCCTCCTCGAAGTCGCTGATGCAGGCGCTGTGGGTGACCACCAGCAGGTTGCGGTCCGCGTGTTTATGCGGGCGCAGTTCCTCGCCGATGGCAGGGCCGCAGATGGCCAGGGGGCCGGGTGACAGTTCGGCCTTGCCGAACATGAAAAGCGAGGTCTGCGCGGTACGGGTGGTGGGGCTGCTCAGTACGTCGGTGTTTTCCATGCCCAGGGTCTGGAAGGCCTTGCCCACGGCACTGGCAGACAACGAGCCGAGCGTGGTCAGGCCGTCTGCCGGGCCCAGGCAAGGGTTGTTGGAGCGGTCACAGCGTTCCTCATGGCGGACCAGCACCACCAGGTCTCCGTTACGCCAGGCTTCCAGGGTTCCGGAGGTGAGCAGGCGGTGGCCCACGCCCAGGTCCAGCGGCGATCTTGGCCACCAGATGAACGCCGTTACTGCCAGGCTGATCATCACGATACCTGCCACGCCCAGCCACAGTTTGTTCAGCTGTTTTACAAATGCCCAGCGCGAGCGAGACTTGCTCAGGGTCAGGTCAACCACACTATTCACCATTGGTAACTTCCAGGCGTTAATCCGGTAACTGGCAGCGGCAAGTTAGGCAGGCGCCAAGTGAGTAGCGCTGATGCAGGAATATGCAAAAGCGTGTCACAGGGGCGCTGTCTTTTTGCTGAACATACCGATATAAAAAATTGTTCACTTGCACTAACGGGCGTTTGAAATAACCAGCCTGTTATCTGCCCATGGACGGCAATTTAAAGTGCTGCAGGTGGCGGCCGAGTGAAATCAATGTGAAAAATTTGCGGTGAGTCATGGGGCGCTCCTTTTGCCCATGGTTGTGACATAAAAATGTGACAACCGTTATTCTCGGCCTCAGTCCAGAGGCAGGTGGGGAATGGCGATGCTGCAGGTACAAGGGGTGTTTAAAAGCTATGGCACGCCGCAGGGGCCACTGGCCGTGCTGGCGGGTGTCGACCTTTACCTGGGAGAGCGTAGCAGTCTTGCGCTGATGGGCGAGTCCGGGAGTGGAAAAAGTACCTTGCTCCACCTGGTGGCCGGGCTCGACCAGGTCGACCGTGGCCGCATCCAGGTCGGCGATCAGCACCTGGATCAGATGAGCGAAGCGCAGTTGGCCCACTGGCGGCGCACCGAAATCGGCCTGGTGTTCCAGCAGTTCAACCTGATCGGCAGCCTGCGGGTGGAAGACAACCTGGCCTTCCAGGCGCGCCTGGCCGGGCGCCTCGATCCGGCGTGGCAAGCGCAGCTTGTGGAGCGACTCGGCCTGGGTGACTTGCTCAGGCGTTACCCCGAACAACTGTCCGGCGGCCAGCAGCAACGGGTAGCGGTAGGGCGAGCCCTGGCATCGCGCCCCGGCTTGCTGCTGGCGGACGAACCCACCGGTAACCTCGACGAAGGCACCAGTGACGAAGTGCTGCAACTGCTGCTGGACCTGCTGCGGGACAGCCCGACCAGTTTGCTGATGGTCACCCACAGCCCGCGCATCGCGGCGCGCCTTGACCAGCAGGTGGTGTTGCATCGCGGCCAGGTACTCGCTGCGGACGCCCGCTGACATGCGGGTCTTCTATTGGACACTGCGCGCGCTGCTCAGCCATTGGCGTCGCCACCCTGTGCAATTCTTCAGTGTGCTCACTGGCCTGTGGCTGGCCACCGCGCTGTTGACCGGCGTGCAAGCCCTCAACAGCCAGGCGCGGGACAGCTACGCGCGGGCCAGCCAGCTGATCGGCGGCGAACCCCAGGCCAGCCTCAGTGCGCCGGACGGTGCGAGCTTCCCCCAGGCGCTGTTTGCCGACCTGCGCCGCGCCGGGTGGCCGGTGTCGCCGGTGGTGCAGGGCCGCGTGCAGCTCAAGGGCCATGAAGACCAGCGCCTGCAAGTGATGGGCATCGACCCGGTGTCGTTGCCCGGCGGTGGCGCGCTGGCCGGGCAGACCCTGGACCGGGCGCAGATGGTCGCGTTCTTCAACCCGCCGGGACGCACCTGGATCGCGCCGCAGACCTTGCAGTCTCTGGGCCTGAAAGAGGGCGACCAGCCGCTGACAGCCGCCGGGCTCGCGCTGCCGCCACTGCATGTTCAAGCGGACATGGCCCCTGGCGTATTGCTGACCGATATCGGCTTCGCCCAACCGCTGCTGGACATGCCCCAACGCCTGTCGCGGTTGCTGCTGGACAGGGCCTTTGCCGCCGCGCATCCCGCCCTGCCGCCGGAACTGGGCGCGCAACTGCAGCTCAAGCAGGCCGAGGAAAACAACCTCGCGCGCCTCACTGAAAGCTTCCATCTGAACCTCGATGCGCTGGGCTTTCTGTCCTTTGTGGTGGGCCTGTTTATCGTGCATGCCGCCATCGGCCTGGCGCTGGAGCAGCGGCGCGGCCTGCTGCGAACCTTGCGGGCGTGCGGGGTCAGTGCGCGGATGCTGATCCTCAGCCTGGCGGTGGAACTCGGTGGCCTGGCCGTGCTGGGTGGCCTGGCGGGCGTGGCCAGCGGGTACTTGCTGGCCAGCCTGTTGCTGCCGGATGTAGCCGCCAGCTTGCGCGGCCTGTATGGCGCCGAGTTGCCCGGCCAACTGAGCCTCAGCCCGCTGTGGTGGCTCAGTGGCCTGGGCCTGGGTTTGCTCGGCGCGTTGCTCGCCGGGGCCAGCAGCCTGTGGCGGGCGGCGCGTTTGCCGCTGCTGGCGCTGGCCAATGCCCAGGCCTGGCACCAGGCCCATGGGCGCTGGCTGCGACGCCAGGGCTGGGTGGCGGGTTCGGCCTTACTGGTTGCGCTGTTGGCACTGGTATTTGGCGACAGCCTGGCCAGTGGTTTTGTATTGATGGCGGCCTTGTTGCTGGGCGCTGCGCTGGGCTTGCCGGTGGTGCTCAATGGCGTGCTCAAGGCGGTATTGGGGCGCAGCCGTTCGGTGCTGGGGCAATGGTTTCTCGCCGATTGCCGCCAGCAGTTGCCGGCCCTGAGCCTGGCGCTGATGGCCTTGCTGCTGGCGTTGGCCGCCAATATCGGCGCGGGCTCGATGACCTCGGGCTTTCGCCAGACCTTCAACAACTGGCTGGAACAACGCCTGACCGCCGAGTTGTACCTCAACCCGCAAAACCCGGCCCAGGCCGAGGCGCTGCAAACCTGGCTGGTGCAGCAGCCCCTGGTGCAGACAGTGCTGCCGACCTGGCAGGTTGCGGTGCAGTTGCAGGGGTGGCCGGCTGACCTGTTCGGCGTGGTCGACGACCCTACTTATCGCCAGCATTGGCCGTTGCTGGAAGCGGCGACGGACCCATGGGGCCAGTTGCTGCAGGACGACAGCCTGATGCTCAGTGAGCAAATGGCACGCCGGCTCAAGGTGCGGCTGGGCGATGTGGTCAGCATCCCCACGCCCCAAGGTCCATGGTCGCCGAAGGTCGTGGGGATTTATGCCGACTACGGCAACCCCAAGGGCCACTTGCTGGTGAATTCGCGGCACCTGTTACAGCACTGGCCGGGATTGTCGCCGGCGCGTTTCAACCTGCGGGTTTTGCCGGGCAACGTGCCGCCGCTGGTGCGTGCAGTACAGGAACGGTTTGCCCTCGAAGACAGCCGCATCGTCGACCAGCAGCAGCTCAAGGGCTGGTCGAGCCAGGTATTCGAACGAACTTTTGCCGCCACCGCCGCCCTTAACAGCCTGACCCTGGGCGTCGCCGGCGTGGC
Organism: Pseudomonas sp. D8002; assembly: GCF_013385695.1. Lineage (NCBI taxonomy): Bacteria > Pseudomonadati > Pseudomonadota > Gammaproteobacteria > Pseudomonadales > Pseudomonadaceae > Pseudomonas > Pseudomonas sp. D8002. The sequence goes on along the minus strand of NZ_JACAPM010000052.1, from coordinate 18,244 downwards.
GTTGTTTATCAGCCTGCTGACCCAGAGCCAAAGCCGCCTCGGCCAGTTGGCGCCGTTGTGGGCGCTGGGCGTGACGCGCCGCCAATTGATGCTGCTCAACCTCGGCCAGACCTGGTTGCTGGCGGTGCTGACCCTGGTGCTGGCGTTGCCGCTGGGCTTGCTGCTGGCGTGGTGCCTGGACGTGGTGATCAACGTCCAGGCCTTCGGCTGGCGCCTGCCGTTGCAGGTGTTCCCGGGGCAACTGGCGCAACTGCTGGGCCTGGCGATGCTGGCCACCTTGCTGGCTTCGGCCTGGCCGTTGTGGCAGCTGTACCGCAGTCGCCCGGCGGATTTGCTGAGGACCTTTGCCAATGAAGATTAAGTGCCTGCTATGGGCGACGTTCCTGCTGCTGGGCGCCTGCGACAAACCACCTGCACCTGAAGAAAGCTTCGCCGGACTGGGCAGCCAGGCCGCGGACTTTGCCCAGGTGGTGCCCGGCAAGGTCTTCAGCTTTCCCCAGGACCATGGCCCCCATGACGGCTATCGCATCGAATGGTGGTACCTCACCGCCAACCTGAAGGATGCCGAGGGCAATGCCTACGGCGTGCAATGGACGCTGTTTCGCAACGCACTCAAGGCCGGCCCGACACAACCGGGCTGGCACGACTCTACGATCTGGCTCGGCCACGCCGCCGTCACCTCGGCCACCCGCCATTACGCCAGCGAACGCTACGCCCGCGGCGGCGTGGGGCAGGCAGGGGCCCAGGCGGTGCCGTTCAATGCCTGGATCGATGACTGGAATTTCGCCACCCGCCCCGGTGCAGCCAGCCCCCTGGCGGACATGCAACTCAAGGCTGCAGGCGAGCATTTCAACTACGACCTGCACCTGACCTCCAGCCGCCCGCTGGTGCTCCAGGGGGATAATGGCTACAGCCGCAAGTCCGACCAGGGCCAGGCGTCGTACTACTACAGCCAGCCGTTTTTCCAGGCAGATGGCCGCGTGACCATCGATGGAAAATCTTACCAAGTCACCGGCAACGCCTGGCTCGATCGCGAATGGAGCAGCCAGCCCCTGACCGCCAGCCAGACTGGCTGGGACTGGTTCTCCCTGCACCTGGACAGTGGCGAGCAATTGATGCTGTTTCGGGTGCGGCAGAAAGACGGACCGTCCTACCTGACCGGCACCTGGATCGACAAAGAGGGCCACACACAGACCCTGCACAACCAGGATATTCAACTGACGCCGCTGGGCACGACTGCCATTGATGGGCGGAGCATTCCCACCCAGTGGTCATTGAAGATCCCGGGCAAACATCTGGATATCACCACGGAAGCGGTCAACCCAAAGGCCTGGATGAACCTGAGCATTCCTTACTGGGAGGGGCCGGTGAAATTTCAGGGTGGGGTGGGGTATCTGGAGATGACGGGGTATTGAGTCCGACGATTTTTTGTAGGCCTTGATTACCTGCCAGGTAGGTGATTTCCCAAATGTAATTTCAGCTGTTCCAACCTTGTGTCCGGGCCGTGTTCGCCTGCCTATATTCCTGCGCCATATCCATTACATCAGGGATGTAAGTGATGGCGCAGGGATACATCAATGACCGCACCACGGACTACCTCAGTTTGAAATCCCGGTTACTGACCGGGGCCAGTGGGCAACTTTCCGATCAATTCGACGCGTTGAACCTGCATTTGCGTCAGGCAAGCCTGGTGACGCCGGGGCAGATGGTGATCGTTCCCGATGCCTACGCTGTGGCTTGCACTACTGATGATGCATGGTTGATGCGCCATGCCCAGGAGATTCAGCGCAATCTGGAGTTGGATGCCTCGGCTGGGGCGGCGGTGATCAATAACTATGATCTATTCCAGAGTTTATTGGCTTATAGCTCGGTGGGAGTCGGCAGTTCGACGGCGGCCTGGGGGCGACACCTGGACGAGGTTCAGCGCACTCTGGAAGAAATTGAGCGTTTGCATCAACAACTCAAGGATGGAGCCTTGAATAAGAAAGCGTTTATCCAGAAGCGGCAGATGTTGTTCCGGCGCTTGGATACTCAACTTCAAGGTGCGGCGCGATTTGGCACGAGCCTGAAAACCAATAAGTCACTGAAAAAAGTACTGGGTATTTCCACCAAGAGTTATCTGCACAAGAGTGAAATCGTGGGCTATACGCAGCGGATTCGCAGCATTGCCGAGACGTCGAGGTTTTTGGGCAAGGGGACGTATGTGGGGTTGGCGTTGGATGTGGGTGTGGCGGGGTTGGAGATCAAGGAAGCATGTATGGAGGGGCGGGAGGCGATGTGTAGGCGGGCGAAGTATGTGGAGGGTGGGAAGTTGGTGGGCGGGGTAGGCGGGGCCGCTATTGGAGGGACTCTGGGGGCTGCGCTCGGGAGACGTTTATGCGGGATAGTCATGGGGGTTGCGGTGAAAGGGCAGGGTGCGCTGGTCTGCGGGATCATCGGCGGTGCTGCCGGAGGTTATGCCGCCGGGAGTACGTTTGGGCGTGCCGGTGAATGGGGTGGAGAAATGATGGGTGACCTGATGTATCAGCCTGATGGGGCTTGATCATGTCTTATTATGATTTTTTCACTGTTACGTTGCTTTTATGGATGCTTATCAACTTGGGACTGTTGCTCTTCGTCGCGTACAGAAAACTCGATGAGTTGGAAAGCTATTTCACCGAAAACGAGGCCGTTCAACGCACCAAGCGTTTTTGGCGCAGGAATCTGCCGATCGACAAAACCATGCGAATGGTTGTGATCGTCGAGCTGCTGTCCATGCCAAAACGCCATTTGAAAAAGGGCGAGGTAACTGAGGCAGAGTTGACGTCCGTCCCCGTGGCCCTGAAGCGATGGGCAGTATGGCCCTATTACGGCGGAATGGTTTTGATGGTCCTGGCAATCATTTGGGAGGTCTGGTCCAAGCCATAGCCGAGGGGCTTTTTTTCGTTATTGCGCCAACGCCACCTTGAGTGGCAAGCGCGCCATACCGGTGTTTTTAAGCGAACCCAGATACAACCAGTCACCGTACTCACGTGCCGTGGTGACGGGCGAGTAGTTACCGCTGCTGCCATCCTGCAGGTTTGCGATGACCTTGCCGTTCACGTCCAGCCCGAGCACAAAGGCCTTACGCTCGATGGGCTTGGGCACCACCATCAGTGCCCGTACCATGATCTTGCGCATCAGCGGGTAGCCGGCAAAACCGTCGAGCAGCGGGTTGCGCGGTGAATACAAGGCAACCCAGAACCGGTCCTTGCCGTTGAAGCTGAGGTTGTCCGGCAGGCCCGGCAGGTTGTCGATAAACAGGTCGTGGACGCCGGCCTTGTCGCCCTTGAGCCAGTAGCGGCTGATGCGATAGGCGCCGGTTTCGTTGACCAGCACATAGTCTTCGTTCGGCCCCAGGGCCACGCCATTGGCGAATTGCAACTGGTCCAGCAATACCTCGGTGTGGCCGGTGCTGAAGTCATACCGTAGCAAACGGCCGTCACCGCCGTGCTCGATCACCGCCTCGCCGTCTTCCCCATAACCCCATCGGCTTGATGCATCGCTGAAGTACGCATAACGCCCGGCGGCGTCGACGGTGATGTCATCGACAAAGCCAAACGGCAGGCCGGCGGCGCTGGTGGCCAGGGTGGTGAGATTGTGCTGGGTGTCGAGGGCGAGCAGGCCCTTGATCCCATCGGCAATGATCAACCGCCCGTCCGGATGCAGGGCCAGGCCCAGGGGGCGACCCTGGGTGTTGGTCAGCTCTTCGAGAACGTGGCTTTCGGGGGCCGTGCGGATGATGCGCCCGTCATGCAGGCCGGTGATGAGGAACCCTTTGCCATCCAGCAACAAGGCTTCGGGCCCGGCGATGTCCTGGGCGCCGGTTCTTTTCACGTCCTTGAGGCGCTGGTTTTCGGCGTAGGGCCCGTCCTTCAGGGATGGCGCCTTGGGCGGCGACCAGTTGACCGGTTGCACTTTGGTGGGCATCAGCAGCAGGAAGGCGACGATGGCGGTCAGGATCAGCAGGACCAGACGACCAACGTTGCTTGGACGGGTACTCATGACGATTCCTGGTGATCAGTGGTGGGCGGTTCCCAATGCAGGGTGCCGAACAGGTAGTCCATCAGCGGCAGGACGATGTTGAAGTTGCGTCCCTGCATCAGTTCGCGCCGGTGATGCAGGGCGTGCAGGTGATGCATCTGGCGGATCCACGGCAGGCGGGCCACGGGGTGGTCGGGGGGCAGGTGTTCGCAGGCGTGGAAAAACTCGTAGAGCAGGTAGCCGAGGATCATGCAGCCGGCGAACAGGCCGGCGACGTTGGGGTTGAGGTGTTTGAGCAGCCACCAGGCGGGGAGGGTGATGACCAGGCTGTGGACCAGGATGAGCCAGGCGGGGAACAGGATGACACGCCAGTCTCGCGGGCTGTCGTAGGTCATGTGGGCGGGGGTGAAGAAGCTGTGGTGGTCGCCGGTGTGGCGGGCGTAGAACAGGCGGGCGAAGGTGTGTTTGTGATGGCCCAGGTGACGGTGGACGAGATAGATACACAGGTTGAAGAAAATCAGGGTGAGGGGGATGGCCAGCCATTCCAATAGCTGGATTTGCCGGGTGGTGGACCAGAACAGGCTGATGCAGAGCAGGCCGTAGCCGAAAACGAAACCAGCGTGGAGCCACGGGTTGTAGCAGGGGTGGATGCTGGCGCGGTAGGTGGTGCGGAAGGCCTCGGTGGGGTGAGTCATTAGGGGCGCTCGGTGTTGTTTTTGTTGGGGATGAGCGTAGTCGGGATTGGCGCATCTATCCTGCCGCCATAAAAATACTGTACATGCATACAGTTATGTCCTACATTCCATCCCAGGTGACCGGATGTCGCCGATCACCTGAGCTTCAATTTTTTAACTATGGATGGATAAAAAATGAAATCGAAAAAAGCGTTCATGCTCGGAGCCGCCATCGCGGCGTCCTGCTTCGTTTCGGCCTGCGCCCTGGCCGAACAATCTCCTGCACACTTGACGCCGCAACCGTTGCAGCAAGCCGTGCAGCAAGCCCTCAAGAGTGGCGGCAACGTCACGGCGCAGAAGGCGTCGGCTGCCTTCCTGGACAAAATCAAAACCTCGCAGCAGCTGAAAAAGCCGGTGCAGGCTGCCAAGGCCTTGAGCGGGGTTGTGGTCGCCGAGCCTGTACAGGCAGATAGCGCCAAGGTGGATGCCCAGGCCGTGGCGGCCCAGGCGTTCACGCCGCTGTGCCAGACCCTCGGTATCAACCAGATGTATAACCTGGACGGTGTGCAAACCGGCAACGACGTCTGCTACCACTTCAACGTGCCGCAAAAAGCACGGGCGACAGTGATGCTGGTAGGGCAGAGTGCTGCCACCAACATGTCCCTGACCCTGTTCCAGGACGACGGCCAGAACAACATCACTTCTCTCGGCACGTCGGATAACCCGGGCAATGCCAACGAGGTGTTGGCTGGCGTACTGCCACCTGGCGACTACTACTGGTTCATGCATGCCAATTCGGCTGACGGTTCGCCGTTCAGTTTCGGCGTGGATATCAACATGACGATTGACGATTTCGAGCCTAACGACAGTTTCGAAACGGCTTATCAACTGCCGGATACCCTGAACTACGTCACGGGTAACTCCGACACGGCGACCGATGAAGACTACTTCTCCTTCAAGGCCCTGCGCGGGCAGAAGGTCAGTGCCTATTTCGACGGTGTGAACGAGAGCGATCGGGGCCAGTGGATTTCCGAGTATTTTGACGGCGTCAAATGGATCCCGATCAGCCCCAAGGCGAAAATCACCTGGCCAACGCCATCGGTTAATGGCGTGGTGAACGTACGGGTGCGGCCTAACCCGGCCGCAACCTGGAAGGCTACGGCGCGCTACAAGCTGTCGCTGGGCTCCACACCCGAGGTGTTGAGCCACAGTGTGCAAGGTGACAACGTGGTGCGGATCCCGGCTTCGGCCAATGACTACGACCCGTTCATGACCACCCAGGCGGCACGTGACTTGAGCTGGGCCGTGACCTGGGCCGACAGCACCGGTAAACGCCTGCAGGGATTGACCCCGTATCTGCAACTCGACAAGCACGTCAACCGTAATACCTACCTGCCGGTGTACATCCCTTACTACGGTTCGGTAACCGGCGTGTCGGGCGCGGCATCCGGTACGGTCAACCTGGGCAACTGCGCGGGTGAGGCGACTGTCAGGTATGTGTCCTACGACTCGGGTTACAAAAATACCTGGGAGACCAACTACAACTTCGCCGTCTGGCGCCTGCGCATCGAGGAGTACCCGGATGTCGGCGTGGGTGGCGACGCTACCCCGGTGAGCATGGCTCATATCTGCAGCCAGCGCGTGATCTCCAGTGAACGGTGATCAACCCTCCGCCTGATCCGTAACCCCGGCGCCAACTCTTCGGGTTGGCGCCCCCAGCAACCCTTCAAACTGCGCCTGAACCCGCCCTTCGTCGCAATGCGCCACATTAAACCGCATGAAATCCCGCAACCCCGGCTCATACCCGAACAACGCCCCCGGCGCCAACACCATCCCGCGTTTCAACCCGGCTTCAGCCAGCCGCTCACCATTTACCCCCGCCGGCAACCGCGCCCAGATGAACATCCCCCCCTCAAACCCCATCGGCAATTCACACCCACAACGCCGCAGCCACTGCTCAACCCGCCCCCCAGCCTCCAGCAGCCGCTGAACCATGCGCTTGCGATGCCGGGCATACCCACCCTCACTCAGCAGCCGATACACAATCTGTTCGAACAGCTCGGACGTTATGCCGCCGCTCATCAACTTCATATTGGTCAGATTCGCGGCCAATTGCGGCGCCGCCACCACATAACTGACCCGCGCATTCGCCGTCAGCACCTTCGAAAACCCCGACAGGTACGTCACCTGCTCCAATCCCGCCAAAGTCGCCAGGCGCGGCGGCGGGTTAGGGTGCAAATCCCCGTAAAGATCATCCTCAACGATATGGCAGCGATACTCCCGGGCCAGTTGCAACAACCGAAACGCCTGGCTCGGACTGAATGAATGCCCGGTGGGGTTATGCAACACGCTGGTGGTCAGGTACAGGCTCGGACGATGCTCCGCCAACAACTGCTCCAGCGCGACAAAATCAAAACCATCAGGCCGCCGGGCGATCGTCACCACCTTGACCCCATGCAACGCCAGGTTCGCGTGGAAGTTGAAATAACACGGTGCATCCAGCAGCACCGTGTCCCCGGGCCGCGCCAGCAGGCGCATGAGCATGTCCAGGCCTTGCACCGTGTTGGGCGTGGTGATGATTTGTTCCACCGGCACCGACAACCCTTCACCGTGCAGTTTCTGTTGCAGCGCCTGGCGCAACGGCAGCAGGCCCGCCGGGGTGCCCAGCCCGGCGATGCGCAGGGTAGGGGCGCGGACTGCGCTGCGCATGGCCTGGCGCAGGGCTTCGGAATCCAGCCAGTCTTCCGGCAGATGGCCGCCGCCGGGGCGCAGGTCGCCCTGGGCCATGGCCAGGGGGCGGCGCAGTACGCTGAGCAAGTCCTGGGGCAGCAAGTCGACCCAGGTGCTGGACGACGGCTGTGCCAGGCTGCTGGCGACAAAGTGCCCGCGGCCCTGGCTGGAGGTCAGGAGGTGACGCCCGCGCAGGCGATCCAGCGCTTCATTCATGGTGAATTTTCCGACGCCCAGCAAGGCTCCCAACTCACGCACCGAAGGCAGTTTGCTGCCAGCGGCCAATTCGCCTTGCTCGATCGCATGGGCCAGGGCATCGACGATCTGCTGCACCTTCGGTGCTCGGTCATGAAAGTGAATCGCAGGAATGGGCATCACACTGTCCTTAAGTTTGCCGCCAACTTCACCGGTAAAGTCTGCGCGTATATCCGTAGAGTTTACCTGCCTGTGGCGGCACGTGCGCCCTAGACTGCAAGCCCTCTTTCCTGCTGTGAAATTCCACGCCATGGCCACCGCGCTGACGCTGTCTTCGTTTTTGTATTTCCTGCTGCTGTGCACCACCCTGGCCTTCAGCCCCGGGCCCATGACCTTGTTGTTGCTCAGCCTCGGCCTGAAGGACGGCCTGCGCCGCTCCCTGCCGGCGCAGTTCGGGGCGAGTGTTTCCTACCTGGTGTCGATCCTGATCTTTGCCGTGGGTTTTTCCGAGCTGATCAAGGATTACCCGCTGATCACCCGGATCATCCAGGTGGTAGGCGTGGCCTACATCCTTTACCTGGCCTACAAGCAATGGACCAGCAGCGGAGTGACCATCAAGACCAACGATGCAACTGCGGAAAATGCCCGCAGTCTTTTCGGCAAGGGCCTGCTGACCGGGTTGTCGAATCCCAAGGCGATCATTCTGTTCAGCGCGGTATTCCCGCAGTTCGCCGCCATCGGCCAGGGCAGTGCCGCCGCCGACATCGCGATCCTCGGCCTGACCTTCCTGCTGCTGCAATTTGCCAGCGGCTGCCTGTATTGCTACTTCGGCCAGCGCATCAAGCACGTGCTGGAAAACCCCAAGCGCCGGGTGTTGCTGCAACGGGCCACGGCGGTGTTGCTGCTGGGGGTGGCGCTGATGCTGGCCAGGGGCTTTTCCAGCTGAAGGCCAGCTTATGAGCGGTAGTGGCGATCTGCCGGTGCCCTGATAGACTTCGGGCATTCATCCAGGATCAAGCCAGACATGCCAGCCGCAGGAGGAAACGGACTTTCGCTCGCTTCACGCTTGTACAAGTCGCGCACCCTGGGATTGACCCTCGGGTTTGTCTGTGTGGCCGCCGCCATCTACCCGCTGGATAAATCCGCTTGGGTCTGGGGAGTGATGATCGCCAATGCCTTCATCTGGCCGCATGTGGCCTACCAATGGTCGCGGCACTCGAAAAACTCCCTGCGCTCGGAACACCGCAACCTGCTGTTCGACTCGTTTTGCGGCGGGTTCTGGGTTGGCGCCATGCAGTTCAACCCGCTGCCCAGCGTGACCACCTTGTCGATGATGACCATGAACAACGTCGCCATCGGCGGCCCGCGCTTCATGCTCGCCGGTTGGGTGGCCCAGGCGCTGGGCATCGGCGCCTCGATGCTGGTGTTCACTCCGGCGGTGACCGCCCTCACCAGTGAAGTGCAGCTCTACGCCTGCCTGCCAATCCTGATGCTGTATCCCCTGGCGCTGGGCTGGATCTGTTACCGGCAAGCGATCACCCTGGCCCGGCACAAGCGCGAGTTGCTGGCCCTGAGCCGCACCGACAGCCTGTCGGGCCTGCTCAACCACGGCGCCTGGAAAGACCACCTGGAAATCGAGTTCCAGCGCTGCCGCCGCGACCAGCAGGGCGCCGCCATCGCGCTGATCGACATCGACCACTTCAAGACCATCAACGACACCTACGGCCATGTCACCGGCGATATCGTGCTGCGTCAATTGAGCAAAGTGCTGCGCCAGAACCTGCGGGCCACTGACCTGGCCGGGCGCTACGGTGGCGACGAATTCTGCGTGATCCTGCCGGACATGCCCCTGAACCGCGCCACCGAGGTGATGGACGCCCTGCGTGATCGCTTCAACTCCCTGGCCTACGCACAGGACCCGACCTTGCGCGCCAGCCTGAGCATCGGCCTGGCGCCATACCGGCCGGCACACGCCGACGCCACCAGTTGGCTGAACGATGCCGACCAGGCCTTGTACGAGGCCAAGAGCAGCGGGCGCAACCGGGTCAGTTCGGTGCAGGGAAGTTGGTTGAGGTCGATCTGAGGATCAACAAATCGGTGTTTGTCAGGTAGGGTGGAGCGCTACCTTCCAACAAAAACAAGGATCGGTTCATGCTCTTCAACTTCCCGCGTACCTTGCTGGCGGCCACCCTGGCGCTGTCTTTCGCCATGCCGGCCTTCAGCGCCGAACCCCACAAACAGATCCAGGCCGATTCCGAGCAGTACAAGGCCGACGCCTTGAAACTGCTGGAGCGCCTGGTGAATATCGATTCGGGCTCCGGCTACGAGCCCGGCCTGACCCAAGTGCGTGACATCGCCGTCGACGAGCTCAAGCAACTGGGTTTCAGCATCCAGCTGGTGCCGGATGCCGCCGCTCATAACAGCCATGTCATCGCCACCCTCAAGGGCACCGGCAAGGCCAGGATCCTGCTGATGGCCCACATGGACACGGTGTTCAAGGAAGGCTCGGCGGCTGCCCGGCCGTTCCACATCAAGGACGGCCGCGCCTATGGCCCGGGCGTAATGGATGACAAGGGCGGCATCGTCGCCGGCATCTACGCCTTGAAAGTCCTGAAAAACCAGGGCTTCAAGGACTACGCACAAATCACCTTCCTGCTGGACGCCAGCGAAGAAACCGGCACCGACGGCGCGTCCGAGCTGATCCGCAACACCGCCAAGGGCCACGACGTGACGCTCAACCTGGAACCAGGTCGCCCGGCCGATGGCCTGGTGGTATGGCGCAAAGGCAGCGCCACCGCCGTGGTCGAGGTCAAGGGCAAGGCCGCCCACGCCGGCGTCGCCCCGGAATTGGGGCGCAACGCGGCGATGGAAGCGGCGCACCAGATTCTGCAACTGGGCAAGCTGGGGGATGCCGAGAAGAAAACCACCATCAACTTCACCGTGATCAACTCCGGCGACCGGGTCAACGTGATCCCCGACCAGGCCACCGCCAAGGCGGATGTACGGGCGGCGTTGCCGGAAGAGTTTGACCGGATCGAGAAAGACCTGGCACGGGTCTCGGCCAACAAGCTGATCCCCGAGACTGAAGTGACCACCAGTTTGCACCGTGGCCTGCCGCCGATGCCGCAGACGCCGGAGTCGGACAAGCTGGTGGCGATTGCCCAGGGGATTTATGGCGAGTTGGGGCGCAAGCTGACCATTGAGGGCAGCGGCGGGGCGGCGGATGCGAGCTTGTCGGCTGGCGTGGGTACGCCGACCCTGGACGGGTTCGGGATTGTCGGGGGCAATATCCATACGCCGGAGGAATATGCCGAGGTGGAGAGCGTGGCGCCGCGGATTTATCTGCTGAGCCGGATGATCATGGAGCTCTCCAAGCGCTGACTTAAAAACGCCACACCTCTAAATGTGGGAGCGGGCTTGTGTGGGAGCGGGCTTGCTCGCGAATGCGGTCTATCAGTCGACATCTGCTTATCTGGTACACCGCTTTCGCGAGCAAGCCCGCTCCCACATTGGTTTGTGGTGTTGGTTGGATCAGGTTGCAGTCACCACTTCCCGGGTCTTCTCCCGCCCCAGCACCAGACTGCACAACGCCGGCAAGAACAGCAACGTCAACACTGTCCCCACCAACACCCCGCCAATCAGCACATACGCCAGCGACGACCAGAACACCGACAGTGTCAGCGGAATAAACGCCAGCGCCGCCGCCAGCGCGGTCAGGATCACCGGGCGTGCCCGGCGCACCGTGGCCTCGATGATCGCCTCGCGAATCACCATGCCCTGGTCCTGGTTCTGCCGAATCTGGTCGGTAAAGATCAGCGTATTGCGCATCAGAATCCCGCCAATCCCGATCAACCCCAATATCGCGTTGAACCCGAACGGCTGGTTGAACAGCAGCAGCGTCGGCACCGCCCCGATCAGCCCCAGCGGCGCGGTGGCGAACACCATGAACATTACCCCGAACGAACGCACCTGGAACATGATCACGGTCAACGTCAGCAGAATCATGATCGGGAACAGTGCCGCCAGCGCCACGTTGGCCTTGGCGCTTTCTTCCACCGGGCCGCCGATGACGATCTGATACCCGGCCGGCAGCTTGGCGATCAAGGGTTGCAGGTCCTTGTACACCGCCATTTCCACATCTGGCGGCTGGGTGCCGTCGACGATGTCGGCGCGCACTTCCACGGTCAGCGCACGGTTGCGGCGCTTGAGGATCGGTTCTTCCATCACCGCCTGGAAATGCCCGACCTGGGCCAATGGCACCGAGACACCGGCACTGTTGGTCAGGGTCATATTGTCGAGGTTGCCGAGGTCTTCGCGCTGGCTGCCCTGGGAGCGGGCAACCACTGAAACGGTACGATTGCCTTCGCGCACTTCGGTGATCGGGTTGCCGCTGAGCAACGCGTTGAGCTGGGATTTCACCCCGTCGGGGGTAAAGCCCAGCAGGCGCAGGCGGTCCTGGTCGAGTACCAGGCGGTAACTGCTGGCGCGCTCGCCCCAGTCGAGGAAGCTGTCCCGCGTGAGTGTGTTGGCCGCGACCACTTGGCGCACGTCTTCAGCCAGGCCGCGCAGCACATTCAGGTCGGGGCCGGACACGCGAAACACCACCGGGAAGGGCACCGGCGGGCCGAATACCAACTGGGTGACGCGCACCCGCGCCGATGGAAATTCGCCGGCCGCGATGCGTTCAGCCATGCGTTTTTTCAGGCTGTCCCGGGCATGGGCGTCGGCGGTCTGCACGATCAACTTGGCGAAGGCGGGATCTGGCAGCTCAGGGTTCAGCGACAGGAAAAACCGTGGTGCACCACCGCCGACATAGGTGTCGACCATCACGGTTTGCGGCTCCTCCATCAACGCCTTTTCCACCTGCGCCGCTACCGCCTCGGTGCTTTTGAAGGCGCTGCCCGGTGGCATGTACACCTCCAGAATCAGCTCGGAACGGTCGGAGTTGGGAAAGAACTGCTTCTTCACCACGCCCATGCCCAGGCCACACAGCACAAAGGCCGCCACCACCAGCCCGGTGACCAGCCAGCGTCTGCGCACGCAAGCGTCCACCAGGCGCCGCAGTTTCTGGTAATAGCGCCCGGCGTAAATTGCATCGTGGCCGCCGACAACCGGCTCGATGTGCGGCAGCAGCTTGACCCCCAGGTACGGGGTGAACACCACCGCCACCAGCCACGACGCGATCAGCGCAAAACCGACGATCCAGAAAATATTCCCGGCATACTCACCGGCCCCCGAGCGGGCAAAACCCACCGGCAGGAAGCCGATAATCGTCACCAGCGTGCCCGTGAGCATCGGCGCGGCGGTGGAACTCCAGGCGAAGGTGGCCGCGTGGATCCGGTCAAAACCTTCCTCGAGTTTGACCACCATCATCTCGATCGCAATGATCGCGTCGTCCACCAGCAGGCCCAGGGAAATGATCAACGCGCCCAGGGTCACCCGGTCGAATTCGCGGCCGGTCATCAGCATGATCACAAACACGATCGACAAGGTCAGCGGCACCGCAGCGGCCACCACCAGCCCAACGCGGAACCCCAGGGCCAGCAGGCTGATGACCATCACCACCGCCAGGGCGACGAAGAACTTCAGCATGAACTCGTTGACCGCCAGGCTGATGTTTTTCGCCTGGTCGGAGACCTTGGCGAAGTTGACCCCCAGCGGCAGGTCGGCCTGGATTTTCGCTTCCTGGGCCTTGAGGGCCTTGTCCAGTTCCAGGCCGTTCCAGTGCTTCTCCATGATCACCCCGAGCATCAGCGAGGGGTCGCCCTGATGACGGATACGGTAGCTGGGCGGGTCTTCATAACCCCGGCTGACGGTGGCCACATCGGCGATGCGCAGCAGCTTGCCGTTGGCTTCCAGCGGGACGTTTTCGATCAGCGCCAGGCTGTCGAAGGCCCCGTCGATACGGATATAGGCGCGTGCCCCGGCGGTCTCGACAAAGCCTGAAGGCGCCACAGCATTCTGGGCGGCGAGGGCGGCGAAGATCTGCTCGGGCTTGATGCCCAAGGTGGCCAGGCGCTCATAGGAAAACTCGACGAAGATCCGCTGCGCCTGTTCGCCGAGGATATTGACCTTCTTCACTCCCGGCAGATTGAGCAGGCCCTGGCGCATGTCCTCGGCCATTTGCACCAGTTGCCGGTGGGGTAGATGTTCGGCCTCCAGCGCGTACAGGGAAAAGTATACGTCGGAGTATTCATCGTTGAAGAACGGCCCGATCACCCCCTTGGGCAACTTCGCGGCTTCGTCGCTGAGCTTTTTGCGGGTCTGGTAGAACAGGTCCTGGATCTCGCTGGGACGGGTGGACTCCAGGTACGTCATGCGCATCGAGACGAAGCCCGGTTGGGCGATGGTTTCGACGCGGTCGTAATAGTCCAACTCCTGCAGGCGTTTTTCCAGACGGTCGGCCACTTGCTCCTGCATCTCTTGCGCGGTGGCGCCGGGCCAGGCGGCGGTGATGGTCATGACCTTGACGGTGAACGAAGGGTCTTCGGCGCGCCCCAGTTTGCCAAAGGCAAAGACCCCGGCGGCGAGGATCGCGATGATCAGGAACAGCGTGACCGCGCGATGCTTGACCGCCAGTTCGGAGAGGTTGATCCCGCGCATTATCAGTGTTCCTGCTGACGGTTGAGGGCCAATACCTGGGCCGGCAACAGGCGTACCGCGTCACCGCTGTGCAGCAGGTGCGCGCCGAGGGCGACGACTACTTGGCCGGGGTCCACGCCACTGTCCAGCAACGCGTCCTCCTGGCCGAGGCTGGCGACGTTGACCGGGGCGAAGCTGACCTTGTCATCGGCGCCAATCACCCACACACCGGTGCCTTTGCCGGCATCCTGCAGCGCCCCGATGGGCACGCGGGTCTGTTGCGCCTGGCCGTTACCTTGCAGGCGCACGGTGATGGTCGAGCCGAGAGCGAAGCGGTCGACGGGGCCATGCAAGACATAGCGGGCCCGGTAGGTGCGGGTGGTCGGGTCGGCGCTGGCAGACAGCTCGCGCAACGTGGCGGTCACTGCCTGCTCAGGGGCGCCGAAGGGGAACGCCAGGGCTTTTTGCGAAGCCTGGTCGCGCTGGTTTTCCGGCAGGTTGACGATGGCTTCCCGGGCGCCGTCGTGAGCCAGGCGCGCCACCACTTGCCCCTCGGCGACCACTTGGCCGCGGTCCACCCGCACGTCGGTGATGATGCCGTCGCTGTCGGCCCTGAGCACCGAGTAGGTGCGGCGGTTTTCGATCTGGCTGGCGTCGGATTGCGCGGAGGCCAGCTCGGCTTCGGCCACCCGCAGGTTGGTGGCGGACTGGTCGAAAATCTGCCGCGACACGGCGCCGGTATTGGCCAGGCGCTGGTAGCGGGATTCATCGTCCCGGCGTTGGCGCAGTTGCGCCTGGGCCGCATTGACGCGGTTTTTTGCCGAACGCAGGGCCAGTTCGAAGTCGCCGATATCCAGCACCAGCAAAGTGTCGCCACGGTTGACGTGCTGGCCGGGATCAACCTTGCGCTCGATCACCTTGCCGCTGACGCGAAACCCCAGGTCACTTTCCGTGCGCGCGGCCACTACGCCGGTGTAGGCGCTTTGCTGGCTGCCGGCGGCTTCGACCTTGGCGGCCAGCACCGGGCGGGGCAGGGGCGCTTCGGCGACGGGGTCGGCCTTGTTGTTGCAGCCACTGAGTACCGCCAGCATGGCCAGGGGGGTGAGAAGACGCAGGGGGAGAGGGTTCATGTCGGGCTCCGTGGGGCGGGGTGAGCTAAAAATTACGCACGTAATATTTGCCGCCATATTATGGCTGAAATATAAATTAATCCAGCCCTCGGATCTTTGTTCCACTGATGGGACGATCAAGGCCGGTTTTGCCGTCTAGCGCTGAATTGGTATCGGATTTAAGGTGTATCCATTACTGGAGACACATATGAAAAACATCATCGGCATCTACACCAGCCCGCGCGCCCATTGGGTCGGCGACGGCTTTCCGGTTCGCACGCTGTTTTCCTACGACACCATGGGCAAGCAGATCAGCCCGTTCCTGTTGCTGGATCACGCCGGTCCTGCGGCGTTCACCCCGACCGAGCAACGTCGTGGCGTGGGCCAGCATCCTCATCGCGGTTTTGAAACCGTGACCATCGTCTACAAGGGCGAAGTCGAGCACCGTGATTCCACCGGCGCCGGCGGCACCATCGGCCCGGGCGATGTGCAATGGATGACAGCCGCCAGGGGCATCATTCACGAGGAGTTTCACTCCGAGGCGTTCGCCCGCAGCGGCGGCGCCCTGGAAATGGTCCAGTTGTGGGTCAACCTGCCGGCCAGGGACAAAATGACCGATGCCGGTTACCAGACCATCCTCGATGGCGATATTCCGACGCTGCCCCTGGCCGACCACGCGGGCAGCCTGCGCTTGATCGCGGGCGAGTTCGACGGGGTCAAAGGCCCGGCTCGCACCTTCACACCGATCGACGTGTGGGACATGCGCCTCAAAGCCGGCCGCTCTGTGACGCTGGACCTGCACGCCGGGCGCAACACCGCGCTGGTGGTGTTGCGCGGCACGGTGCGGATCAACGGCACTGAAGTGGCGCGGGAAGGGCAGTTGGCACTGTTCGAGCGCGATGGCACGCAACTGCGCCTCGAGTCCAGCGACGACGCCATGGTGCTGTTGCTCAGCGGCGAGCCAATCGACGAACCCATCGTCGGCCACGGCCCGTTCGTGATGAACACCGAGCAGGAAATCCACCAGGCGTTTGCCGACTATCAGTCCGGGCAATTCGGGCAGATGCAGCGCTAGGGCGCTATACCCTCCAAAGGCATTTCATGCGATCTTCATGGCATTCGCCCTGGAGTCGCCTGAATGCCCTCATTTATCTCCGATCACCCGATGTTCTGTGCCTTGGCGCTGGTGCTGATCGATATTGCCGTATGGCGTTTGATCTCTGCCGATTTCGCCAATTGGAAGCTGGCGGCGCGGCTGGTGATCTTTGCGGTGTTCAGCGCCGTGCTGTTCAACGAAGGCATGAACCCGATGCAGGTCGCGCCGTTCGGCGACAACGTGGCGCTGCATTTGGCGGCAACGGCGTTCCAGATCGGCTGGTGGCTGTTTGCGGCGCGCACCCTCACGGTATTGCTCGGCGCGGTGATGATGCAGCGGGTCGGCCACACCGGGCGGCTGTTGCAGGATCTGGTGGGCGCGGTGATTTTCCTGATCGCGATCATCGCCGCCATGGCCTACGTGCTCGACCTGCCGGTCAAGGGCGTGCTGGCCACTTCCGGCGCGGTGGCAATCATCGTCGGCCTGGCGTTGCAAAGCACCTTGAGCGACGTGTTTTCCGGCATCGTGCTCAACACCACCAAACCCTACCAACTGGATGACTGGATCTCCATCGACGGCACCGAAGGCCGGGTGATCGACATCGACTGGCGCGCCACCCAACTGCAAACCTCCCAGGGCAGCCTGGCGGTGGTGCCCAACTCGTTGGCGGCCAAGGCCAAGATCATCAACTTCTCACGTCCCGCAGATATGTTTGGCTTGGCGGTCAGCCTGCAAGTCAGCCCCCATGCGCGGCCCCAAACCGTGCTGGATGCGCTGGAGCGGGCGATGCAGGGGTGTCGGCCGTTGTTGGCCAAGCCGGCGCCGAGTGTGGCGTTCAAGACGTCGGCCAGTGGTGGCGTGGAGTATGAGATCAGCGGGTTTGTGCCGGCCATGGCGCTCAAGCGTGAGGTGCGCAATCAGCTTTATGATTTGGCGTTTCGGCATTTGCAGGCGGCGGGGGTGAGCTTGTTGTCGGCGGCCGAGAGTAATGCGCCGGTGGCGGTTTCCCGGGCTCGGGCGTTGTTGGAGAGTTCGTCGATTTTCTCGACGTTGAGGCAGGAGGAGAAGGAGACATTCAGCCAGAACATGACGCTGCAGACCTTTCGCGCCGGGGAGATGATTTTGCCGGCGGGGGAGGTGAGTGATCACCTGTTTATCATCGAGTCCGGGGTGATTTCGGTGATGTTGACCAAGGCCGGGCACAAGTTTGAAGCGGGGCGGATGGGGCCTGGGGAGGTGATTGGTGAGGCCGGGATTTTGTCGGAGCAGGGTGTGCCTGCGGACTTTTCGGCGAAGACGTTTTGTACGTTGTATCGGATTGAGAAGGAGTATCTGAAGCCTTGTCTGGATGCTCGGCATGACATCAGTGAGGCTATGAAAAGTTTGTTGGATTTCAGGTTGCATGCGGCTCAGAGTTTGACGCAGGAGGCGCCTGTGGTGCCGGTTAAGAAGGGGTTTATGCAGTGGCTGCGGAGTCGGGCCTGAAGGTGTACATATCCGTTGCTGCG
>NZ_JACAPM010000052.1:0-181 GCF_013385695.1 Pseudomonas sp. D8002 | reverse complement strand
CCGGCCGGCTTGAGTGTTAAAAACAAAGGCAAGATCCAAAGCGAAAGAATATCTGCTTTTCTGTGGGAGCTGGCTTGCCTGCGATGCAGACAACTCGGTGCATCAGGTACACCCAGTTGATGCCATCGCAGGCAAGCCAGCTCCCACATTTGACCGTGTCCGCTTTAGCTTTTGATTTTGC